>DATMSZ010000165.1:0-25217 GCA_035565175.1 Pseudosphingobacterium sp. | reverse complement strand
AGATTGCAGACATAAGACACAAGACGGTCTTGAAAACTAGTTAAATCGTAAGTTTTGGATAGTCCCGCGCTGAATAGTCAGTTGTCGAATCGTTAAATAGTTGGGTAGCTAAATGGTTGAATAGTTAAGTAGCTAACACGAATAACTAACAACGAATAACCATCAATAATTCCGTGTATCCAAACCCCATAACAACTTATGTCTTAATGTACTGAAAAAGCTTTCGTGCTTGAGTCTTATTAGGTTAACGGTAAAGTTTGCACGTTTTATATTAATAATAGCGCCGGTGTTAATGACCCGCGTATTGGAATCACATGAAAAGAGAAAGGAATCACTTCTACTTTCAATCTCAATTCGGATGACACTGCTGTCAGTAACCACAATTGGTCTTACATTTAAATTATGTGGAGAAATAGGTGTTATAATAAAGTTACCCGAACCCGGCATGACAATAGGTCCTCCGCAGCTCAAAGAGTAGGCTGTAGAGCCTGTAGGAGTAGCAACAATTAATCCATCAGCCCAATAAGCGTTTAAAAGCTCATTATTCACATAGGCATTAACCGTTATCATGGCGGAACTGTCTTTCTTAACGATCGTAATGTCGTTAAGTGCAAAAGACACCTCTCCCTCATTCGGAGTTCCGCCATTCTCTGTATAAGTAGATAACAATACGCGTTGTTCTATATCATAATTACCTGCCAAAAGTGCTCCAAATGCCTCTTTTATTTTATCCTTATTAATACTTGCCAAAAAACCCAATCTTCCAAAATTAATACCGGTAACCGGGATACCACTATCTGCGATAATCGAAACAGCGGCAAGCATAGTACCATCGCCTCCCAAGCTCAACATAAATTTTATGTCCTTTGGTAGATCCTCATAAGAAACAAAAGAATAAGTTGTTTGCTTATATTCAATCTTATCTTCTAGGAAGTCATTAAATAGGTAATAAACCCATATTTCAATATGCTCCTGGGCGATCAAATCAAATAATTCCTGAACATATTGGATGACAGAATCTTGAAATTCTCTTCCGTATATGGCTAACTTCATTAACTTAAGGTTGCAAGACTATAAATCTAAATAATTCATTAATTGATCATAGCGATCTCTTGTGCTATCGTAGCCTCTTTTATCATTGTAAATAGCTTTGACAATATAATCATGACGTAAAAACGAGGCAACAATCGATGAAATATCCGTTCGATTAAGCTTTAATGTCACTTCCAACCGTGTTGATTCGGGAAAACTACGTACACTGGAACTCAAAATCTGTGCATTATCCGACTCGATGATCTGGGCGATATGAGATAAGGAATTATCCCTATTTCCTATTTCCAACACAATGATACCGCCTTGTTCATCAGAAACAAGACTTTCAGCCAAATAATTAATGATATTATTTGGAGTAAGAATTCCCTTATATTGTTGTTGTTCATCCACCACAGGTAATAAGTCTATATGGTGCACATGGAATAACCGTAAGGCATCATATATATGTTGATTTTCATAGACGAAAATCAACTTTAAAGCCTTGCCAACAGGCCCCTGTTCTTGTAAATCATCTTCTGAAATTAAACCTTGATAGACATTATTCTGAACCACAGGCAATTGTGAAACCTTATATTCAGTCATCCTATCCAGCATATATTGCGCTGTATCTTCAGGGCTAAGTGGATAAATATCGTTTTTAATGATTTCGCCTGTAGTCATCGTCGTTATAAACATTATATGTTTTATGCCATTCAGTGAAGTAAGTCATCCTAAATTACTGCTGATAAACATTTATTAATAATACGATAAAAACAGCAAATGGTTTAATTTAATTTCATCTTAAATGATAAAATGCTTAGATCAATGTATCTAAAAACATCTTAAGACGAAGATTAAATTCCTTTGGCTGTTCCATCATGGGCGCGTGCCCACATTTATCAATCCATGTCAGACTTGCATTGGGTAATAGTTGTAAAAATTCTTCCGCAACATCCGGAGGAGTGATTTTATCATTCTTTCCCCAAATAAGGCCAACACGAACTTTTATATTCGGTAATTCCTTAGCCATGTTATTCCTGATAGCCGACTTGGCCATTGCAATCGTTTTTATAACCCTCTCTTTATTATTGACCGTTGTAAACACCTCATCCACCAATTCCTTCGTTGCTGTTTCGGGCGCATAGAAAGTAAATTCAACTCGTTCTTTTATAAAATCATAACTCTCTCTTCTTGGAAATGACCCTCCAAATGAATTTTCATATAGTCCGGAACTTCCTGCCAAAACAAGCGCTTTAATTTTTTGCTGATGGGCTACAACGTACATTAATGCGATATGACCACCTAAAGAATTACCTATAAGCACAAAATTGTTTAACTTCATATGGTTTACAAACGCTTCCAACCAATTAGCCAAACTTTTAATCCCCGTCGAAAGGATAGGTAATTCGTAGATAGGTAACATTGGAATAATAACTCGATAACTACCTTTAAACTCTTCAACAGTTTCTCCCCAATTGCTCAAAGCACCCATTAAACCGTGGAGCATCAATAATACCTCTCCCTCTCCCTCATCAATATATTTATACCCTTTGTCTTCCTTGATGGTTAGCTCCATATAACGTGATCTAAATGCTGAATTATTATGTTCTCATTAACGCGTTAATTATATATCAGCCTTCCTTAGGTAACCAACCGATAAATAATAACGTTGTATTAGGTATTCAATAATTCTTTGACTATTTCAGATACTGTTCTTCCATCTGCAGTTCCGGCAAGCTCCTTATTTGCCATCGCCATTACCCTACCCATATCTTTCATTCCGGAAGCTCCTAACTGTGTAATAATTGCCTGAATGCGCTCACTGATTTCTTCTCTTCCTAACTGCTTGGGTAAATAGGTCTCTATAACATCTTGCTCCTCTTTCTCTATTTGATAAAGATCCTGTCTATTTTGTTGCTGATAGATTTCTGCAGATTCCTTACGTTGTTTCATCAATTTCTGCAACACTTTAATTTCGGCGTCCTCGCTAAGTATTTCACTTGCTCCCTTTTCGGTTTTCGCCAACAACAAAGCCGATTTAATGGCCCGCAACGCCCTCAATCGCGGCTCATCTTTAGCCAACATGGCTGATTTTATATCCTGATTGATTGTATTTTCTAATGACATTTTTCTTAAATTATTTATTGTGACAGCAAAAATCCGGCATTGCAACTAAGACAAAGCTAAATATTTTGCACTTAAAACAAATAAATAGCCAAAGTATTTACCTAAGCATTATGATTGTTTATGAAAAAGAGTTCCGCTGGCTTGTGCCGTTGGCATTAATAATAAATCATTTACATTTACATGAGCCGGCCTAGATGCCGCAAACCAAATCGCCTCGGCCACATCTTCTGCAGTTAAAGGTGTAAAACCTTCATAGACCTTTTTAGCTTTTTCTGAATCTCCTTTGAACCGCACGATTGAAAACTCCGTTTCAACCGCCCCAGGGTCTACGCTCGTTACCTTTATGTTGTAGGGAAGTAAATCTATACGCATAGCTTTTGTTAAGGCGTCAACTGCATGTTTGGTGGCACAATAAACATTTCCATTTGGGTACACCTCCTTACCCGCAATGGAACCGATATTGATGATGTGCCCTTGTTTCTTTTCCTTCATGAGAGGAGCCACCAAACGTGTTACGTACAACAGTCCTTTTACATTTGTGTCAATCATGCTGTCCCAATCTTCTGTATCTCCCTGTTCTATAGGATCCAAGCCCCGACTTAATCCGGCGTTGTTAATAAGAACATCAATATTTTTCCATTTGTCGGATAACTCATCCCACACTTTCTGAACAAGCGTTTTGTCTCTTACATCTAGACCAATCGTGTGTATTTGTATACCATATTTGTTCTGAAGATCTGTGGCTATCTCATGAAGACGATCCACCCGTCTTGATGCTAACAATAAATTAAATTTCTGCTTTGCAAAGATTTCTGCACAAGCATAACCAATTCCAGAGCTCGCTCCTGTTATAAAAACTGTTTTCATTCTTTTTCTATTAGTGCCGAGTATTCAACCTTTCTTAATACTTCCCTTCCCCTACGCATAAGAGATAACTGAATTCTTACTCAAATATCAAGCTGAACTGTAGGCTTCTTAATAATAATTTATCTATGGGTTGCATAAAAGGGTTAGGGCCCCTATCCAGCTTTTTATCTAAAATACTGTTAATACTTTGCGACCATTTTAATTCGGCAGACATTTTAAAATATTCAAAGTAAATATCTACTCCAGCACCCGCTTCATAGGAGAAATAATAGGGTTTTACTATTAATGGCATTCGTGCAGGAGGATTCTCTGTAAGCCCATCGTAATATTTATTTCTTCCGATATTTCTACTAAACTTAGCACCTCCAACAATATATCCCCGGTATTTATCTTCACCGTAAATTTGTTTCATATCCGATTTGAACTTCAACAATACCGGCATTTCGAAAGCAAAAAAGTTTTTATCCATATTGCTTGAGCTGGAACTACTTTCAATGTCTTCTTTATGGTACTTAGAAATAGTTGTCCGTTCTCCAGTTGCCTCATTAAGATAGGTATAATCTAATGATTGACTTGCAAAAATAAGATAGGTGGGCCTTATAATAAAATTTGCATTTCCCCCCAATCGTATATCGACGGGAATCCCGAAGCCAACACCACCTATAGCAGCGGGTGTAGACATCCCTACTAATTTCTGCCCGCTTATACCCCCATCAGATAATTGCCAATCTTTATTTTTGCTAACTTTATAGTAAGACGTCTGATAAGTAAAAAAAAATCCGAGATGCAATACTTGGTTCTCATCATAGGTGCCGCCAAATGGAAAGGTGATCCGTTTCTGAGCATTCGCTACAAAAAAGAGACTAAATAACAAACCGACAGATAGACCTTTTTTTATCATCATTTTGTACCAATATAAATTGTACAAATACCGAATGTTTGCGGCCTGCAAATAGTTTCTGAAAATCCAGCTTCCTTTAATATAGAAGTAAAGGTATCTCCATCGGGAAATTGCACGACAGATTCTGGAAGGTAACTATAGGCATTGCTATCTTTAGAAAAAATACGTCCGAAAAATGGCATAAGCGTTTTTGAATAGACATTATATAGCTGTTTTACAGGAAAGGTTTTCGGATTCGAAAACTCCAAAATAACAGCCTTTCCTCCAGGCTTAAGTACTCGACAGATATCTTGTAATCCTTGTTTAAGGTTTTCAAAATTCCGTACACCAAAAGCAACTGTAACAGCATCAAATGCAGCTGCATCAAAAGGCAATCCTTCAGAATCGCCTAAAGCCACTTCAAATTTATGCTCTAAACCTCTTTTAGCAATCTTTTCCTTCGCAACGGCCAACATTCCTTCTGAGATATCTACCCCTATAATTTTATCTGGATTCAATATTTTAATAGCTTCAAATGCAAAATCACCTGTACCTGTTGCAACGTCCAACATTTGTTTAGGCTGGAGCGCTTTAAGCGATTTTATTGCCTTTTTTCGCCATATAATATCTATTCCAAGGGAGAGGAAATGATTCAGAAAATCATAAGTCTTGGAGATATTATTAAACATCGTAGCCACCTGCTGCTTCTTTCCAGCATTATTGTCTTTATATGGAATAATAGTTTTTGACGTCATGTATAGGCAAACTTAGATAAAATTGCTATCATCGCCAAACTTATAAATTATACATGGTGGGTTTTCCGTAAAACGAGGTTCTAGACTATAAGCCTTACGTTTTCATACTCATAACAATTTAAATCTTGATACTTATGTCTTATGTCCATATACTACTAATAACCAATAACGAACAACTAATAACGTTTAAATTTCGACACCTTGAACTCACAACGAATAACTGGCAACTCATAACTAAAATAACTACCTTTGCATTATGATGATTAAAAGTGCCGAATTTGTTTGCAGCAACACAAAAATGGATAAACTGCCGCCACCAACATTGCCCGAATACGCATTTATTGGGAGGTCAAATGTTGGAAAATCGTCCTTAATCAATGCTATTACACAACGTAAAGGTTTAGCAAAAACTTCGCAAACACCAGGCAAAACGCAGCTGATAAATCACTTTTTGATTAATAAAGATTGGTATCTAGTAGACTTACCGGGTTACGGCTATGCCAAGACCTCCAAAGATAATAGGGCTGCATGGGGAAAATTCATTAAAAAGTATATTTTTTCAAGAGAAAATCTCCAGTGCGTATTTGTATTAATAGATAGTCGTTTGGAACCGCAAAAAATTGATTTGGAGTTTTGTTATATGCTTGGTGATAAAGGTATTCCCTTTATCCTTGTGTTCACTAAAGCTGATAAACAATCGCACTTTAAGTCTGAACAGAATATTACTCTTTTCCATACAGCCCTGGCCAAATGGTTTGAAGAAAAACCCCCACATTATCTTACATCAGCAGAGAACCGTTTAGGCTGCGATGATGTATTAACATTAATAAATGATGTAAATCAGAAATTTACTGTAGTGCCTTAATATTTAAATGAAGAAATATCTCTCTTTGGTTCTTTTTGCGCATAGCATTTTTGCTATGCCCTTTGCATTTATAGGTTTTTTTTTAGCAGTGCATACTACCAACCATCCTTTCAATTGGATATTATTGGTACTCATGCTAATCTGCATGGTTACTGCTCGTAATTCGGCCATGGCATTTAATCGATATCTCGACCGTGATATTGATGCCTTAAATCCGCGTACCGCTATGCGCGATATACCGGCAGGGCGAATAAGCGCAAAAAATGCTTTATTCTTCACCATTATAAACTGCCTCGTTTTTATCACAGCAACTTATTTTATTAATCCAATATGCTTTTATCTATCTCCAGTGGCGCTTTTTGTGATTCTGTTTTATAGCTATACAAAACGTATCACTCCCCTTTGTCATTTAGTACTGGGATTGGGATTAGGTCTGGCCCCTTTGGGGGCTTATCTGGTAGTTACTGGTAGCTTTAATATTGTACCGATCATGTATGCCTTTTCTGTTTTATTTTGGGTAAGTGGTTTTGATATTATCTATGCATTACAAGATGAAGAATTTGATCGGACAAACAAGCTAAACTCCATACCAGCATATTTTGGAAAAAAGGGAGCTTTACGGATTTCAGAAATATTACATATGTTATCCGCTATTTGTATTATTGTTCCCATGTTTTATATGCATCTAAGCTGGTTCTATATAATTGGTGTCGTTTTCTATTGCTGCCTTTTAGTTTACCAACATCTGATTGTAAGTCCTACAGACCTCCGAAGGGTTAACCGTGCATTTATGACTACCAACGGAATTGCTTCCGTGGTTTTTGCAGTATTTTTTTTATTGGATATTTACTTTTTTGGATAGCGATAAACAGCTACTCCTTACCCGAATTAACAGCCTCCCCTCACTAGTAGCTTTTATTCGAATACGAGCCTAATTCCTCTTTTTTGAGTCACAAGTATGACGCAACTTAGCTTACCTGTACTCTCGCAGTATTGCTGACTCCGACTCAGTTAATTCTTCATTTTATATCGCCTTATAGGTACGATTTCAAATGCGTTTACCTATCAATCACCAGATCAAACATAGATTAAACATTTTTGCTAATAAAATAAACATTTGTATCAAGCATCGTTATCAGAAGTGAATTACATTTATCACCAGATCGACAAAGCTAGATATCGAGTATAAAACCTGCCAAAAAACCCTGTTGTTTTAAATTCTACACCTAATAATCCTTCTTTAAGGCCGATTTAGCTGATATCTATCTTTTGGCGAGAACTAACATTGTTTAACAAATTTATAAACCAAATTTTATGAGAAATGTGATTTTACAATTTTCTATTGTCGTGCATCGGGGGTGTACAAGACAGCTCTACATCATTTTGATATTGACACTTTTGATTCCGTCCGCAATTATTGCGCAAGCGCAGACGACCGTAAGAGGCAAGATTGTTGATGAATCAGGTAATCACCTACATGGCGTCAATGTAAAGCTGAAGAACAGTACTTCAGGCACGAACAGTGATGAAAATGGCTATTATTCAATTAAAGTACCCGGAAAAGAAGCTGTGCTAGCCTTTTCTCTCATCGGCTATACCTCAAAAGAAGTAGTTGTGGGAAGTCAGTCTGTGATTGATGTGAGACTTGCTCCAAATACCGAGTCCCTTTCGGAGGTCGTTGTTGTAGGGTATGGTACACAACGGAAAGAAGCAGTAACAGGTTCAGTTGCATCAATCAGCGGAAGTGATTTAAATCAGGTGCCTAGTCCTAACATCTCACAAGCCCTGCAAGGTCGCTTACCTGGGGTTCAACTGTCGCAAACGTCCACTAAGCCAGGTGCGACTATGCAAATCCGTGTACGAGGCACACGATCATTAACTGCAGACAATAATCCACTTATTGTACTGGATGGAATTCCTTTTCCGGGATCGATTGCAGATATTAACCCCAATGATATCAAAAGTATCGATATACTAAAGGACGCTTCGGCGACAGCTATATACGGTTCTCGTGGTGCAAACGGTGTTATTCTGGTAAGTACAAATAAAGGGCAACGTGGTGAACAGGCAAAACTATCTTATAATGCCTATTATGGCGCACAGACGTTGTTTTCTCGATACCCCATGATGAACGGAGAAGAGTTTGTAGCCCTGCGCAAAGCCGCAGGAATTTTTTCCAATGGCGTGGATGAAGCAGATAACGTGAATACCGATTGGCAGGATTTAAATTATAGAACAGGAGCGGTGAATAGCCATGATATTGGGATTTCAGGGGGCACGGAAAAGGGAAGTTATAACGTCGGAGCTGCTTTTTATCAAAACCAGGGATTAATTCCAACACAACAGTATAAAAGGTATTCGCTTAGAAGCTCGATTGATCAGGGCATTGGTAAACATTTCCGGGTAGGATTTACCTCAAACAGCAACTATAATAAAAGTGAAGGAAACCAGGTAGGCATTTTCGGTGCACTGGCCGCTTCACCGATTTTAAACCCGTATAATGAAGACGGATCACTCAAAAGAACAGTAAATACGGCAATGGGGGATAATTATGTGCTGACCAGAAAGGTGATAGAAGGATTGCATGATGATGGTATGTGGCTCAATGAAACACGAGGCTTCGCTACTTATAATTCCATGTATGGGGAAGTAAATATACCTTGGGTGGAAGGTTTGAAATACCGCATTAACCTTGGCCTAGACTTTATTCAAAATAATAACGGAAATTATACCGGGGAGGGTGTGAATAATGTGAATCCAACAACCATATCTACTGCAGGAATCAGCAATGCACAGACCTATCATTGGACGGTAGAAAATTTGATTACTTATGATAAAACATTTGCTAAAAAACACCATCTGAATTTTACCGGACTCTATTCTGCAGAGCGGCAAAAATTTAATTCATCAGCAATGGCAGCAAGAGATATCCCCTCTGAAGCCTTTCAGTTCTATAATCTAGGTCAGGCTACCGGAGAGATTACCATAAACCCAGACAATCAAAATTACACATTATGGGGCTTGATGTCTTGGATGGGAAGGGTCATGTATGATTACGATAATCGCTATATGCTATCGGCTACGCTACGATCTGATGCCTCTTCTAGGCTCGCACCAAAGCACCGTTGGCACACATATCCGGCTGTATCGGCAGGCTGGAATATCGCAAATGAATCGTTTATGAGAGGAGTAAGCTGGGTGAATATGTTAAAACTGCGTGTGGGCTACGGTAAGACCTCGAATCAGGCAATCGCACCTTATGCTACCTTAGGTCGTCTAAGTACAAGGCCCTATAACTTTGGGGAAGACAACTACGCTATTGGCTATTATGTAACGCAACTGCCGAATAACGGTTTAGGTTGGGAGTTTTCGGAGACCTGGAACTATGGCCTTGATTTCGCAGTCTTAGATAATCGCTTATCAGGAACATTAGAGTATTATACCACGCAAACAAAAGATCTATTACTTGGCGTAGGTTTACCGCCTACTTCGGGTGTACAAAGTTATACAGCCAATATTGGGCAGACGCAGAATAAGGGTATAGAACTTACCTTGAATGGCAATATTCTGGCTGGAGGACGTGACGGTTTAACTTGGGATTTGGGAGTCAATCTGTATGCAAATCGCAATAAATTGATAGCGCTGGCTTCTGGTTCAACGCAGGATGTGGGTAATGCTTGGTTTGTGGGTTACAATATTAACGCAATATATGATTATGAAAAAATAGGTTTATGGCAAGAAGGGGATCCATATTTGAATATATTGGAGCCTGGGGGATCTGTTGGAATGATCAAAGTAAAATATACGGGCGGTTATAACGAGGACGGTAATCCCGTGAGAGCAATTGGTGCAGACGATAGGCAAGTTATGAATGTTGATCCAAAGTTAGAAGGCGGTTTTAATACACGATTGGCTTACAAAGGCTTTGATTTGAATCTGGTAGGATTCTTTAAAAACGGTGGATTGCTGGTGAGTACTTTATATGGCTCAGGTGGATATTTAAATACGCTTACAACGCGTAACAATAATGTGAAAGTTGATTATTGGACTCCTGAAAATACCGATGCTAAATATCCTAATCCAGCTGGCCCGCTTAGCGGGGATAATCCAAAATATGGCAGCACATTGGGCTATTTTGATGCATCATTTCTAAAGATACGCACAATTTCACTAGGTTATGATTTTAACCGAAGCTTGATTAAGAATTCGAACATGCGGCTTCGTGGATATGTGACGGTCCAAAATCCATTTGTCATGTTTTCTCCTTATCATCGTGAATCGGGTATGGATCCAGAGACAAACTCATATGGAGACGAAAATGCTGCCGTATCTTCTTATCCAAATAGAATTTTAACCATTGGTACAAATTCGCCCGCAACGCGCAATTATGTATTTGGCCTTAACCTCGTGTTTTAAATTGCCTGAACAGGCATATAACTTAAAAAATAAAAAGATGAAACCGATTATAAAAATGAAAAGTCTGCTAGGTACAGTCTTAGTCGTATTGTTAATGACAGGTTGCTCGAAAATTTTAGATGAACAACCACGCAGTATTTTCACACCCGACTATTTTTCTACAGAAAAGGGTGTTCTAGGAGGCATAACCTCTATGTATGCGCATTTACGCTACCTGTACGGGCAAGCTTATTACTATAACGCTTGTATCACCGGTACAGACGAAGCAACTTATGCACAAAGCGCTGATGGGAACTTTAAGGATATGGATCTTTCTGGCGTAGGACAGATCAATTCCAACAGTTATCCTACTAGTATTGTTTGGGACGTTGCTTTTCCGAATATTAATACGGCAAATGGGGTTATCGAAAATGCGAGTAATGTGGGAGTAGCAGAGTCAATTGTTGCAGAAGCTCGTTTTTTTCGAGCATTTGATTACTTTTTATTGGCCCAAACTTATGGGGGGGTACCGTTGGATTTGGGAGCTGGGGAGCTGAAGTTTAACACGAACCCCGTACGATTTTCAGTACGTAATACCGTACCTGAAGTCTATACGAAAGCGATTTTTCCTGATTTCTTATTAGCGGTAGAGAACCTACCGAATGCAGCGAGAGTAACAGGGGGCGTCACGAAGACGCTTGCTAAGCTTTATCTAGCTAAAGCCTTTCTCACTTATGCTTGGTGGCTGGAAAATCCAAACAATATTCCTACCTACCCCGAGGTTGGACGGACCGATCCGGATGGACATGACGCTCAATGGTACTTTCAACAGGCTTATAATATAGCTGTGGAAGCAATTGATAATCCCGGTCCGTTTAATTTACAACCTAGTTATTATGACATACATGTAGGGGCAAATGATCGAAATAGTGAGATTTTACTATATGCAGATCATACAGAAAAGAGTGAATTCTATAATGGGGCAAGTTTAACTTATGGCAGCGGCGGTGCACCTGATAATTTCGCTGTTTGGATGTTTACGTGGAATTATACGCTGATTCGGAGTGGTGGAGATGCTTCCTGGACAAATACAGTGAGCTCTGTTCAACGGGAAGCCGTGCAATCGTTGGGGCGTCCCTGGACACGTATGGCTCCTACCATTGGTGCCATCACGAATACCTTTGCAGATAAAATCAATGATTCGCGTTACGATGGCACCTTTGCCACAGCTTATCGCGGCAATTGGCAAAAGGCTGGCGTTTCTCAAACGGTGTTATACAATGCGAATAACTTACCTGTTAACCCTGGCGATCCAATACTAACTTTTTTAAATGATGAACCTGATATACCGATTGATTACACCAATTGGGCGAGCAAAAGTAATGTCGGAGCGGGCGCCTTACCCGGCAGATCTGACTTTGTTATCTCACCGGAAGGAATCAGTCGACTGAGACATCCGGGGCTTTGGAAGCTGGGTGTTTATCGAACCGATAATGGTGATGGTCTTGGGCAGCCAAATGCAGGAAGCACCAGACCCTTTAATATCGCAAAGCTTTCTGAGCTTTATTTTATTGCGGCAGAAGCTGCCGTAAAGGGGGCGGTAGCGCAAGGGGGAAAAAGTGCCCGTGACTTAATTAATGTGATCCGGGCACGTGCCGGAAAATGGACTTTTGATAATGCGGGAAATGTGGAGAAGATAGCAGATCACAGCGCTGAAATGACAAATGCAACCCCTTCTACTATTGATGTTAATTATATTTTGGCAGAACGATCACGGGAATATTTTGGAGAAGGTTACCGCTGGTATGATTTGGTGCGTACGCAAAAATGGACTGAACTTGCTTCCAGCTACCGCATCGGGGGTACAGGCATCGGAGACCATACACCTGCTACAGTAACACGTAGCATCCAACCTTTTCATTATTTGCGACCTATCCCTCAGGGGCAATTGGATAGGATGCAAATGACAGGGGCTGAAAAGGATGCTTATCAGAATCCTGGATATAATTAACTGACTTCAAAACAATTAACGAAAATGGTCACTCAAATTGAGTGGCCATTTTCGTTGCGCCTTTGTACTGAACACCTAAAACTTAGCAATTCGTACCAAAGTAAAGCCTACCTTTTTGTACTTTTACCACTTAACTATAAAAATACGCTTCACGAAGCAATCTAGAATAAAATAAAAATATGCTGACTATAACAGACGATATCCTTTTCGCTTAATACGTTATAGATAAATATATAAATTATATGCAGACACTCAATAAAATACCCCGCCGTTTCGTACCACAGAACCTTCCCATAACATGGGAGAATCTAAATCCCTTATTTGAAAATTTGCTAAACCGTTCCATCAATTCAGTAGAAGAATTAACTCAATGGATGCAAGATCGAAGTGAATTAGAAGCAGTGCTGGAAGAAGATTTTGCTTGGCGATATATTCGGATGACTTGTGATACAGCCGACGAAAAGTTATTGCAAGATTTTCAGTATTTTGCTACCGAAATCGAACCTAAAATAGCCCCAATCAACAATGAGCTTAACAAAAAGCTCGTCCACTCTCCTTATACTGCGAAATTAGATCAAGAAAAATATTTTGTTTATTTAAGATCCGTAAATAAAGCGTTGGAAATTTTTAGAGAAGACAATGTACCCCTATTAACTGAAATACAGGTAGAACAGCAGAAGTACCAATCTATCACCGGAGATATGGGTATAACATTTGAAAACCAGCAATATACGCTACCGCAAGCAGCTGTTTTCTTGAAAGATCTCGATAGGCAAAAGAGGGAAGCTGTTTGGCGAAAAATAACAGAAAGACGGCTACAGAACAAAGATGAACTTAATGCACTGTTTAATACACTCCTTCGATTACGGCATCAGGTGGCCTTGAACGCCGGATTTGAAAATTATAGAGACTATATGTTTCAAGCCATGGGACGGTTTGATTATACTTCTCAGGATTGTTACGCTTTTCATGCGGCCATCGAGAAAGAGGTGGTGCCATTACTTCAAGAAAAAATGCAAGACCGGCAGAAAACGCTTAATTTGGATAAACTAATGCCTTGGGATCTTGAAGTAGACATAACAGGTAAACCTGCGCTCAAACCATTTCATGATGGTCAGGATCTAATTGAGAAAACCATTCTATGCTTTAACCGTCTGGATCCCCGCATTGGCAACTATATAGCACTTATGCAAGCCAATCAGCTTTTTGATGTAGAGAGCAGAAAAGGGAAGGCACCTGGTGGCTATAACTATCCTCTAGCGGAAAGTGGTGCTCCGTTTATCTTCATGAATGCAGCCAGCACCTTCCGCGACCTGACTACAATGGTACATGAGGGAGGACATGCCTTGCACACCTTTTTATCAGCACACCTAGAGCTTAACGATTTCAAACACCTTACAAGTGAGATTGCCGAACTCGCATCCATGAGCATGGAACTGATTTCGATGGATCAATGGGGAGTATTCTTTGATAATGAGGAAGACTTGCTACGAGCAAAAAAAGAACAACTTGAAGAGGTGCTAAAAACACTTCCTTGGGTAGCTGTAGTAGATCAGTTTCAACATTGGGTATATACAAATCCATCACATACCGAAGAGCAGCGTGCCCAAGCCTGGAATCAGATTTTTGATCAATTTGGCCATCATTTTGCTGACTGGGCCAATCTAGAAGAAGCAAAAACATATTTGTGGCAGAAACAGTTGCATATTTTCGAAGTACCCTTTTATTATATAGAATATGGGATGGCCCAGTTGGGAGCAATAGCCGTTTGGAAAAACTATAAGGAAAATCCGGAAAAGGGATTAAAGCAGTACTTGGAAGCTCTTAAGCTTGGTTATACTAAAACAATTCCTGAGATCTATAAAACAGCCGGAATTGAATTTAATTTTAGTCAAGCCTATGTAAAAGATCTTATTAATTTCGTAAAACAAGAACTTGAAACTTATCAATAATTTTTAAATGAAGCATATCGCAGTATTTTGTGGTTCAAGTACGGGAACTGAAAGCATCTACATTGAACAAGCGGTTTTATTAGGGGAAACATTGGCTAAAAATGAAATTCAACTAATTTATGGTGGTGCAAAAGTTGGTTTAATGGGTGCTGTGGCCAATGGTGCGTTAAATAACGGGGGAAAAGTAACAGGTGTTATTCCTGATTTTCTATTGAAAAAAGAATTAGCTCATCCTGGTATAACTAAATTACATGTTGTTGAAACAATGCATCAGCGCAAAACGCTGATGCATGATTTATCTGATGGCTTTATTGCGTTGCCTGGGGGCTTTGGCACAATGGAAGAACTCTTTGAGATCACCACCTGGGCTCAGTTAGGTTTACATAAAAAACCCATCGGCTTATTGAATACAAATGGATTTTATAATCACCTAAAATTACTGATGGATCAAATGGTTACCAGTGGCTTCTTAAAAGAGATTTATAGAGATATGTTGTTAATTGATGAAAATATTGATGACTTACTAAAACAAATGGAAGACTATACTGCCCCTAGCGTCGGTAAGTGGATTCAGAAAGAAGAGACTTAAAGATTATCTATTTTACCGAATCAGCTGCTTCACGATTTCAACACTTATATCGCTGTAATCTTTTATATAATAATTACACGGGGGTAACTCTTCTTTCGTGTGAGATGACAGCACACCTACTACCTTCATTCCCGCATTAAGTGCTGCAGATACCCCTGAAAAGGAATCCTCAAATACCACACAATGGGAAGGTGAAATGCCCAAGTTTTGTGCAGATTTTAGGTAAACTTCCGGATTTGGTTTGTGCAATTGTACATCTTCACTGCTTAAAATAGATTCCATTTTTGAAACAAAACCCAATTTATTTAAGATTAATGATAAATTAGCGCTTGGTGCAGACGTCGCTACCCCCGTTTTAAATCCCGCCTCTTTTAAGTCGTATAAAAATTCCAAGTAACCCGCAATAGGCTCGATGTGATCGGCGTAAATTGTTCTAAACAAACCTTCCTTTTCTTCCTCTAAAACTTTTACCTCGGCCTCATTCAGTTCACGTTTTAGAAAGTACTTCATAATGTAACTATTATGCTTACCATACATATGGTCCACAAATTCCTGTTCAGTATAAGGAATCGACCTTTTATCAAAGAACTGTCTAAAGGCTTCGGCATGAAACGGGTTGGTATGACAAATAACGCCATCCATATCAAAAATTACTGCATATTCATTCATACAGCAAAGATAATAATAAGGAGATATTGCTTCTTAACAAGATAAGAATATTCTCTTCCAGAGTTTGGGTCGGGCAAACTACGCTATTTTTTTCATTAGCGTGCGTTTCGCCATCGGCAAGAGTGTTTGGTCTAGTGGAAATGTTATGTCACTTTCTACTTGATACACTGCGGGATTAGGGAGAGATCTCCGTTGGTGAATTAGATCTTTCCTGATTGATTCTGGCGTTCCGAAAATAAAATGACTATCGTAGCTTCTTATAAAATCAGTATGTACACCACGATATTTGTCATCTTTACTTTCAAAGAGCGTCACTTGATATTCATACACAAGCGTTCCTTTCTGGTCTCCATTACGCAATAACATGTAACCACTGTAAGCGTTTAACGGCATAACGCCTATTGCTTCTATTGTTAAACGGCTCTCAACAAAATCATATATTTCTTTTCCTTCTTTCATGGCTTTGCCGAGTTTACCTAAAGCAAAGGTAATGATATGCTCAATTTCTATCATCATCGTATCATCGTGAATGAGCTTTTCATATGTCAGCTTTACTGCTTCAGTATCAGCATTTGTTAAACGTACCGGAAAAGAATCTTGCAGTGTACTTTTATCTTTTTTAAATTTTTGAAGATTATTGTAATGGAAAACTAAATCATTCAGGTTAGGGTAGAGCCGGGTTTTATTAAAATGATGATTAATATTTGCTAGATACCCCAATAATTGATATTTTTTGTATTCAAAATCTAAAGGAATTTCAATAAACCAATCTGCATTTAGTCTTAACATAAAAACCTCCATTTTTATAGGATTAAGTTAAGAAAAAATATTGGATCAACCAAAAAGTAATAAGTAATACGTTCCAAGCCCATTAAGACTTAAAACGTATTAATAAAATGTACAACTTAATCAATCCACTCAAAGCCTGTATAAGGCACTAGCACTTCCGGCACTTTGATTCCTTTTTCTGTTTGATTCTCTTCTAAAATACATGCAACTATACGTGGAAGTGCTAAGGCACTTCCATTTAACGTATGTACTAAATGCATTTTACCATCCAGCCCCTTAAAGCGCGTTTTTAAGCGGTTACTTTGATACGTTTCAAAATTAGAAACAGAGGAAACTTCTAACCAACGCTTTTGCGCGCCGCTCCAAACTTCCATGTCGTAAGTCATTGCCGAGGTAAAGCCCATATCTCCGCCACATAGGCGCAGTACGCGATACGGTAGTTTCAATTTTTGGAGTAATGATTGTACATAGGTACTCATCTCTTCAAGCACGGCATAAGAATTATCCGGATGAACAATTTGAACAAGCTCAACTTTATCAAACTGATGTAACCTATTTAATCCGCGTACGTGAGCACCATACGAGCCGGCCTCCCTTCTAAAACATGGTGTATATGCGGTGTTTTTAATCGGAAAATCTTCTTCTTTTAAAATTTCGTCCCGATACATATTCGTAACCGGTACTTCGGCGGTAGGTATTAAATAGAGATCATCCGCACCTACATAATACATTTGCCCTTCTTTATCAGGTAACTGCCCTGTACCAAAACCAGACTCCCCATTAATTAAAATAGGCACCTGCACTTCTCGGTAACCTTGATCAGCGGCCTGGTCCAAGAAAAAGTTAATAAGTGCTCTTTGGAGCCGCGCACCTTTACCTTTATAGACCGGAAATCCTGCTCCACTTACTTTGACACCTAATTCAAAATCAATGATATCGTACTTGGCTGCCAACTCCCAATGAGGTAAAGCATCTTCTGGGAGTACTGGTTTATTCCCATGTTCTAACACAACCTGATTGTCATCAGCGGTTTTCCCTGCCGGAACATCTTTATATGGAAGGTTAGGAAGCTGTACAATCTTCTGAAAGAACTCCTCCTCTAAAGGGCCTAACTTCTCTAACAGCACCTTTATTTGTTCTTTATAATCTACAGATTTAGCTTTAATTACTTCGGCTTCTTCCCGCTTGCCTTGTCGCATTAAATCTCCTATCTGTTTTGCTGCAGCGTTGGCTTCCGCAGAAATGGATTCAGATGCTGATTTGGTGGACCTTATGTGCTCATCAAGAGCAATAACTTCATCAATCAATTCAATCTGTGTAAAGTTACGTACAGCTAAACGCTCGATAACTTCTTCCCTGTTTTCACGGATATAACTAATTTGCAACATATATTTTTATTTTTGCAACAAAGATATTAAAATTAGAAAGTAAAAATTAAAAATTAAAAAGTCATCAATAGCAAATCACAAATATCCTGCTGCTTGACACATTTGTCTTGATACTTCGGTCTCGATACTTACGTCTTGCTACTTATATCTTGCTACTTAATAACACACAAATGCTTTATCTCGTTCCAACACCAGTAGGTAATCTAGAAGATATCACTTTCAGGGCGATACGGATTCTGAAAGAAGCCGATATTATTCTCGCTGAAGACACGCGCACAAGCGTACCCTTACTGAAGCATTTCGGTATAGATAAGAAAGTTTACGCGCATCATCAACATAATGAGCATAAAGCCCTCAACGAAATAATTCGTTTTTTAAAGGAAGGCAAAACAGTTGCATTAATATCTGATGCCGGTACGCCCGCTATTTCAGACCCCGGCTTCTTATTAGTTCGAGAGGCAATAAAGCAACAGCTGGAAGTCAGCTGCCTTCCAGGCGCCACCGCTTTCGTTCCCGCACTGGTAAACTCGGGCTTACCTACAGATAGTTTTGTTTTTGAAGGGTTTTTACCGGTAAAAAAAGGACGGCAGACCAAACTAAAGTCGCTATCGAATGAAAATAGAACAATGGTATTCTATGAATCACCACACCGTTTAATTAAAACGCTTGAAGAGTTTGATACCTATTTCGGGCATGAAAGGCGGATTTCAGTATCCCGCGAAATAAGCAAAATATATGAAGAAACGATACGGGGGACAATCCTAGAAGTTACCGAACATTTCAAAAACAATCTAATAAAGGGAGAGTTTGTGATTTGTGTGCAAGGAAAATCGTAAATTAGCCTAATGGATAAAAGACATAGATAATAAAATACTAGGCATCTTTATTCCTTGTTATTTTATAAATCAGGTCTTGATACTTGATACTATTATCTTGATACTTGAAAAAATGTATATCGAACAATATTTAAATGAAGAGCAAGATCCCAAAGTAGTTGAAAAGCTAGTGGGAAAATTAAAAGATATGCTCACGTCAGGCGAGATGATCACTTATATTGCCGTGCAAAAGAAGCCTGCGGTTACCTTATTACCCGATTGCGTAGTAATTACCAATAAACGTGTTTTTTTATGCGAGGCTGCCAAATTGGGACTGACAACTAATTTTGAAATTTTCACTTGGCAAGATATTAAGGATGTATCTTTCAAAGAAGAATTTTTTGGAGCAAAATTTACTGTTATTCCGCAGAGCGGTGAAAACCTGACAGTAGAGTATATACCAAAAATACAAGCACGTAAACTGTATCAATTGGCTAGTGAAGCCCTCGAAAAAAAACAAGAAGAGCTTCGACTAAGAGATTTAGAGCTTAAAAAGGCAACCACCCCTCCCGTGATGCTAAAATCGGTACCAGAAGAGCGGCAGATAGAAGAACCACCTCTTAAACCGGAGGAAGAACCCGTACTAAAAACTTTATCAGAACCGGAAGATGAGGTAACCGCGAAGCTCAAAAAACTCAAAATATTGTTTGAAAAGCAGCTTATAACACAATCTGAATACGAAAACAAGAAAAACGAAATCCTATCACAATTATAAAGTGAGAAATAATCTTAAGCTAGCTTTATTAAGTGCTGTTCTACTATGGATAGCATGGCCGCCCATCCCATATACAGGCCCGATATTATTGATCGCGTTTGTTCCACTGTTGCTTTCCATAGAGAACGTTTTTTTGTCGCCTATCAAGAAGAAGGGTCAGAAAGTTTTTCTACTAGCCGGGTTAACCGCCTTACTATGGAATACGGCATCGATTTATTGGGTATTCAATGCTATAAGTGCTGTCATGCCTTCCTATATTGCTATTTTTATTTCGCTTATTCCTTTTGGACTAGCCGCCCTGCTCATTGCGATAGTTTTTAGGCTCTACTATCAATTAAGGAAAAGATATAGTACTATTGCTAGTTTAACTGGATTGCTTTGTTTTTGGATAGCCTATGAATACATCCATCAAAGTTGGGATCTTGCTTTTCCTTGGATGACTTTGGGAAATGGCTTTGCTAGCACTCACCAACTAGTTCAATGGTACGAATATACAGGCGTTTACGGCGGAACGTTATGGATTTGGCTCTGTAATATAGCCCTATTTCTACTGGTTCGCAAGCAATTTATTCACAAAGATCGGTCAATTGAGCGACGACAAATACTTGGTTTAACAGCATTACTTTTAATTCCCTCAGGCATTTCGATTTTTCAATATTTCAGCTATAAAGAGAATGAAAATCCTTCGAATGTCGTGGTTGTACAGCCCAATATAGATCCCTATGCAAAATGGAGTATGCCGATAACGCAACAGGTGGAAAATTTAATTCAGTTATCACGTTCAAAAGCGCAAACCAATACAGAATTTTTCATTTGGCCCGAATCAGCGATACCAGAAAGACCTCCGGGGGTGAATGAAGAAGAAATAAGAAGTAATAACAGCTATCTACAGATCAGGGATTTTCTAAAGGACTACAGAAATGGAAATGTGCTATCGGGTATCGAATCAATGGTTTTATATGACTCATTGGAGAGTCCCTCAGCTCGTAAATTTATAGATGTATCAAAATACTACGATGTATTTAATGCGGCAATTCTCATTGATAATTCCTCACGGGTTCAATTTTATCACAAGTCTAAACTGGTTCCGGGAGTAGAACAACTTCCCTTTGCGTCTTTATCCTTTTTAAAACCGTTATTCGCCGCTTTTGGCGGGAGTACAGGAAGTTATGGAAAACAGGAGCAGCCATCTGTATTTTATGCGCAGAGTGGCATTGGAGCAGCTCCTGTAATATGCTATGAGTCTATTTGGGGCGATTATGTAGCGAAATACGTCAAAGAAGGCGCTCAGTTTATTGCCATCGTAACCAATGATGGATGGTGGGGAAATACCTCCGGTAAAAGCCAACATCTCGACTATGCAAAATTAAGGGCAATTGAAACACGTCGTTGGATAGCGAGGTCCGCTAACA
Source organism: Pseudosphingobacterium sp. (assembly GCA_035565175.1). GTDB lineage: Bacteria > Bacteroidota > Bacteroidia > Sphingobacteriales > Sphingobacteriaceae > Olivibacter. Next base: position 3,896 of record DATMSZ010000165.1, on the reverse strand, counting down.
CCGGAATCTCTGCTTTTATTAACCAACGGGGTGACATTGTACAACAAAGTGAATGGTGGAAACCGGCGGCATTAAAAGCAGATATTAATTTAAATGATACGATCACTTTTTATACTAGCACTGGGGATTACTTAGCCTACGGCGGATGCTTAGGTGCTCTAATTTTTTGTGTTTTCCTTTTGGGTACACTATCCAAGCCAAAAAATCATCCCGCATAAAAAAGGGTTCTAGTATATACCGGAACCCTTTTTACTTATTATAGATATCACTTAAATTTAAATCGCTATTTCTGTGCCATTACAGGATACTGCTTCATGATATTCTGAACAACCACAGGCAAATCATTCACAGCTTTTTCCGGATTTCGTACTTCACCACTGCCTCTCGCTTGCCAAACGACCTTATTGGTTTTAGCATCTATCGCTTCTATTATTATATGCCCTGCACGATAACGTTCTCTACCAACAGCACCCCCCATTCCCATTCCCCAGTAAGGGTTCCAACCCCAGCCCCAACCCCAGCCGCCCCAAGTTGGCGCATAGACTGTTCTACTGGTGTTATTTACGATCGCTTTATATCGAAATAACAAGTCAGGATTTGACTTATCGTAGGTTAATCCCCTAGCTTTTAATGCGGCATCTGCTGTTTCATATATATTTTCTTCTGCAATAGCATTATTATAATACGATTTAGACAATGAATCTAATCCAGGCAGCCAAGCATAGGTTCTGTAATTAGAAAAATCACTATTTTTGCTCTGTGCATTATAATATCTATATGGTGAACAGGCAGCTACGATGACAATGGCAAATGCCATAAACAACCATTTCGTTTTCATATTTTTTACCTCCCAATTATGATATAAATTTAACGAATTTAGTGCCAATATGCTACATATTAGAAAAATTTAATCTGTTGTAACATTATTTAACATTTGGAAGGATTAAAGAGGGTATTTTGCTACGAGAGGCATCGCCCTTCCTGCACCAAAGGCCTTCCTTGTAACGCGCAATATTGGAGGCGATTGGAAGCGCTTGAATTCTGCTCCGTTAACCAATTTAATCACTCTAACTACAAGTTCTTCTTCATACCCTTTTGCTATGATCTCCGCTGCGCTCAACTCCTGCTCGATATAAAGATCTAACACGGCATCCAATATATCGTACTCAGGCAGTGAATCAGAGTCCTTTTGATCGGGGCGTAATTCTGCAGAGGGCGCTTTCGCAATGGTGTTTTCAGGTATCACTATGCCATTACGGTTAATATATCTTGCCAACTCATAAACTTTTGTTTTAAACACATCTCCTATTACGCCTAATGCACCGGCCATATCACCATAAAGTGTCCCATACCCTACCGCCGCTTCACTTTTATTAGAGGTGTTTAGTAATATATAACCATGCTTATTCGATATGGCCATTAGGATAATCGATCGCACCCTTGCCTGTATATTTTCTTCTGTGATATCGCTTTCTTTACCTTTAAATGCGGGAGCAAGCATGCTGTCTAACGCCTCTGTGGCATCTTTAATAGCAATAATTTCGTGCTCACAGCCTGTATTTTTCACTAAATCTAAGGCATCCCTTAATGAATGCTCAGACGAGTAAACAGAAGGCATTAATACCCCCATCACATTTGCCGATCCCAAAGCCTCGCACGCTAAGGCCGCTACTACCGCAGAATCAATACCTCCTGAAAGTCCTAAAACCGCCTTCTTGAATCCTGATTTTTGAAAAAAGTCCCTAATTCCTAAAACAAGTGCTTGATGAATATTCGCAATATTCGGTAACTCCTCATAAGAAGTACCTCCCGCCACTGACCTAATTTCTTTGCCTACCACCTCATATAAACGCAAATCCTCTTCAAAACCCTTTAAAACATCCACAATTTGGGCATCTTTATTGTATACCAGCGATCGGCCATCAAAAATAATATCCGTATGAGCACCAAATGTATTCACATAAAAAGCGGGTAATTTATATTTACGTATATGAGATGTCATAACCGACTGTCGAGCTGCAAAGTGGGTTTCTGAGAAGGGAGAAGCAGCAATATTGATCATCACATCAGGTGCGCTCTGAAACAGTTCAGCCATTGGGTCTTCTTTATATAGATAAGGAAAGTTTTCATTCCATAAATCCTCACAAATCGTCAGGGCAATCTTAACTCCTTTGTAATCTACGCACTTAAACACATCATTTGGCTCAAAATAACGGTATTCATCAAACACATCATAGTCGGGTAATAGCGTTTTATGCACAATCTCCTGTACCTTTCCTTCGGCTATGAAAAGGGCCGAATTATATAGGGCCTTCGCGCGCGTCAATTCTGTTCTTATAGGCGCGCCAATGATACAAGCAATTTCTTTACACGCAGCAGCTATTTCATCAATGCTGGCTTCACAGGCATCCAAAAATGATTTGTATTTAAATAAATCTTTGGCAAGATACCCCCCTACTGTAATTTCAGGGAACACTACTAATTCCGCGCCCTTATTTTTTGCTTCTTTTAAATTATCTAGAATTTTCCTTGTGTTTTCTTCGAAATTACCGATGTGATAATTTAGCTGTACAATAGCTATAACCATATTATATTTCTAAATTTTTGTAGTTAAAACAAAATGCCAAAGTTAAAAGCTACGTAAGAATTATTTGCGCTCCCATGTTTAACGGCACTGGTAAAACCGTTGTTGAAGCTAAGACCTGTCATTAAACGCAAGTTATGATCAAGCAACCATTCAACACCTCCTCCAATTTGAAGTCCCAAACGTAAAAGGTTTGCATCCCCCTTCATATTTCTGGATTCTTGCACAACCACTCGATTCTCGTTTAATACTTCCTGCTTAGCACTTAATTTGACTCCCATTGTAAATCCAAATTGACCATAGTAACTCCTGTAATAACGCTGCGTGCTTTTTAATTTTACGCCAAAAGGAATCTCCGCATATTGAAGCCTGTAATTATTTGTTAAAATGCTTGTATTTCCATCCGTTTGTAAATATGTTTGAGACTGTGATCTCAAATTATCAATGAACAACCCACTTGAAAAATAATAATTCTCTGAAAAAGCGAAATCGGCTATTAATCCATAATTATACCCTATTTTGGCTGAACTTGATTTTACATCAAAGTCACCATACCTTAACCAACTCAGATTTGGAGAAATGGCAATTCCCATGCTGACTCTTTTATTATCATAAGTGGAGCTATTATAATCCTGGGCTTTTACAGAAATAGAGAGAAAGGAAAAAATGCAGATAAATAAAGATAAATTTTTAAAGGGCATAGTCATTTTTTTATATGTTCTTGAGCAATGGTTCTCTTGTTAATAACCTGACTCAGTATTGTTCCTTTTCATAGAACGGCCAGTATATTTCAGTGTTTAATTACTATTTTCGCAATTATTATTATACTTGGTATGGCATTATTCAAAACTAAAAACGCACAAATCTACCTCTTTTTTTTGACTATTAGTTTAGTCTCCTGTCGCCAAAAAGAGCCAGATCTTAGTAAGATACATTTACAAATTCAAATCGAACGTTTTGACAAGGCTTTGGACAGTTTGACCTTCACCAACATACCACTAAAACACACACTGTGGCAAAAAAAATATGGCCAATTCTATAGTGATTTTACATCGAAAATACTTCAGGCCGGCAATGTACAAGACACTGGAATACTTTTCAAAAATTACCGACAAATATTACAGAGCCATGATTTTGCCGAATTAAAAAAGAGTACAATCCAAACTTACCCTGATTTAACGCAATACGAAGAAGCGTTAACCAACGCTTTCAAACATATAAAATTTTATTTTCCTAAGGCAGAAGTACCTCGATTTATTTCCTTTTTTTCTGGCTTTACTGTCCAAACACCTATCAATACTGAATATATAGG
>DATMSZ010000164.1:0-8996 GCA_035565175.1 Pseudosphingobacterium sp. | reverse complement strand
ATCGCAGAAAGCCCTGTTATATCCAACGATAAAGCTGATGTCCTGGATAAGGAGCAATCCATATTCCGGTAAATGTATAGGCCTGTTATTATTATCAGCGGCTTTAGCACTCTCTATCCTTCATTTTGGATTCGGTGCAGGCATATTTTCTTTTTTTGTCATATTGATGACGTTGGCGAGTCTGACTGTCTTACTAAGTCCGCTTCATGTCGTAAATGAGAAAACATTGCTGCTTGTCTTTTCTCTATCTCTTATAGTCGAACTAATCTGAAGAAAATGCCTGCCAATAAAAAATATTTAAGCACCTCCCCTTTCCAACGCTTTGCAAAGATTTCAGCGGGTTTATTAGGTGGATACATGGTGACTGTATCGCTCTTCCTTGCCTTGTCTCTTTGGGTTAACCACGTTAATGTGCTAATGACTTTGCTATACGGCGGTTTTATCTTTTGGGCTTTTCTTTTCGTCTTCGCATTTTTAATGAAAAATGGCTGGAAAGTATGGGCCATCTATCTGGTTATAACGCTCGTTTGTTGTGGCCTCATTTATCTGGGAAAAATTTATAACCCTATAATCTAGCAGATATGAATAATAGAATCTATAATATTCTTTTCCACACGCATACTGTTAGCGGCATCGTTATAAGTGTGGCATTATATGTTATATTTTTCGCCGGCTCTTTTTCCTTTTTCAAGGAAGAAATTGTGGCATGGGAACGAGATCAGCCGATAAAAGAAGATGTTTTTAAAAACACTAATTTTGATCGGCTGATAGATACAGTTGGCCAACGATATGGTACTTATGGCAGGGACATCCTCATAGGTCAAACCAATCCAGAACGTAGGGTTTATATTAATATGACCGGTTCTAAGGATTCGCTAGCCACGGAAGAAGACAAAGCAAGACAGTTCTTTTACCTCGATATCGATAATATGGACAGCTATGATTATCAAAGTGGCTATTCTTTTGGAGAGTTCTTATATCGCTTGCATTTCTTTGCACAGCTAAATTTATATGGGATATCCGGTTATATACTAGCGGGTTTTGTTGCTTTCTTCTTTCTATTTGCTATCATAACGGGCGTGTGGGTACATTGGAACAAGATTATATCTAACTTCTATCTTTTTAGGCCAAGGGCAAAGCTCAAAACCATGTGGACTGACGCACATACAGTGCTAGGAATGCTAGGCCTTCCTTATCAATTTGTATATGCCGTTACGGGCGTATATTTAATCATTGGCACAACGCTGTTCGCCCCCCCTGTGGCTTCGTTTCTCTACAACAACAATACGGAAAAGCTCTATTCAGATATGGGCGTAACGACATCCACTTTCCCGATGGTTACAGAAAAATTACCCACCGCGCCTAGTATCAACTCATTTATTGAGAAAACGAAAAAGCAATGGGGTGATTTTGAACTGAGATCGGTAAGCCTACAGAATTATGGGAATGCCAATATGCATATTTCTATTGAAGGACGGCCCTTATCTAATTTGAAATTCGCAGGTAAAGGTTTAATTATCTATAATGCCGCTACTGGCGAAATTGTTTCTAATAAGAGCCCTTATGGCTCAAGTTCGTATCTCGATGGCGCAATGGAGGTGCTACGAAAACTTCATTTTGGCGACTTCGGAGGCATTGGTATGCGGATTGTCTATTTTATCTTAGGCCTTCTTTCTTGTTTTGTGATTATCTCTGGTGTCATGATCTGGCTTGTGGCTAGAGATAAAAAGAGTATACCCGAGAAACAAAGGCGTTTCAATGCCTGGGTAGTTAGGATTTACCTGGCGGTTTGCCTAAGTATGTACCCAGTCACAGCATTTACTTTTTTAACCATCAAAATCTTCTCGGCTGACATAGGCATCGATCGGATGTCGTTTATGTATCATGTGTTTTTTTATAGCTGGTTGCTTTTATCGATACTATTCGCAGCAAAACGTGACATTTATTTCACGAATAAATATACGCTGTTGATGGGATCAATGCTAGGATTTATGATCCCTGTAGCGAATGGTATAATGACAGGAAACTGGATTTGGCTAAGCTATCATAGCCATTATCAGATCTTCTTTATGGATGCTTTTTGGATAGCATTATCACTTGTAACAACCGTGATAGCACTAAAACTTAAGAAAAAAGAAGAAACAAAAGATATAGAGTTAACCCCCAACCCAAAGAGATTTGTAGGAAAACAGATTGTTAAAATCAACGAATAAAATAGCTGCTTGAACTTACATAACTACATGATGAAGATTAACCAGAAATTAGTTGATATATATGGTGGTACATTAAACATTGTAACCAAGTGTATTAAGATAATCTTTAGATAGCTGGCCGGAAGCTAACTGTGTACGTCCCTTCACAGGCACAGCATCTAACTCTACCACTGCATAACCTTTAAAGTTAATGGTGTTTAATGCTTTAAAAACGGCTGGAATATTTACCCGGCCTTGCCCTAACTCTACGAACTGATAACCGTTTCCTCCATCCTTGCTGATAACATCTTTCAAGTGAAGCATTTTAATACGCTCTTTGTATTTCAATACCGCCGCGGCAGGATCTCCCCCACCTTGAAAATAATGTGCAATATCTAACAGAAATCCCACATATTTTGGGTCTGCATATTGTAGAATGGTGTCAACCTCTTCTGGTGTTTCTCCCAACTGCTCCATATGATTATGATAAGTTGTTTCCACATTGAGTTCGGCGGTTCTCCTACCAATTTCGGTCAATAATTTCCCGAATTTAATAAGATCTTCCTGGCTTACATTTCCGGTCTTTGGCCTAGAAGAATTCGTAATCTGAATACGTTTACCGCCCAACTTCTGGATGAACTTCGCATTTTCAACATGTTTTGTTATTTCCATTTCATCATTCCCGGTATTAATATTGGCGTTTCCGCTGGAAAGCATCACCACATCTAAGTTAGCCGCATCTAATAATTCTTTTAACACTTCTGGTTTATCACCATAAGCAGCAAAAGGGTTCCGCAATTGTACGCCTGTAAAACCGAGCGAAGCGATCTCTTTAATGGCCCGTTCTATATCGTTTCCCCAAGTGATAGTAGAATAACCAAACTTAATTTTTGCGGCAGGTGGCACATTGCCATATCCTAAAAAGGGTATTGCCGTTAAAAGGCTCAGTTGCGTTAAGAATTTGCGCCTCGAACTTATTCTATATTCTTTCATAGGTATAATGGTTATTTGTCAGTTAACAATAAATCATATTGTGTTTTAAAGATACTTGATAATAGCGTATCATCAAAGTATTGAAACATAATACCACAAAAGATAGTCAACTACACCTGAATATAATGAGAAAATTTATTTGAAAGACCATCGTTCTCTGCCCATTTCATTGTTATAAGGTAATTCCGCCGCATTCCATCTCGGTGGTTCCACACCCATCAAATGCTTAACAAAGAAATCGCGCTTTTTCATCCGTCCGTATGGACCGCCGTCACTATGCCCCATACCAGGTATGGCTAGAAAGTCAAAATCTTTGCCTGCTTTAATGAGCGCATCAGCCACTCTATAAGAAGACTCCGGAGGAACATTCGTATCTTCTTCTCCGACAATTAGGAGTAAATCACCTCTTAGCTTACCGGCGTTGATTACATTTGATTGCTGCATATAATGTTTGTCCACGGGGTAGCCCATCCATTGTTCATTCCACCACTGCTTATCTACCCGATTATCATGGCAACCGCAGGCGGCCACACCCGCTTTATAAAATTCAGGGTGGAATAGCAATGCCGAAAGCGTATTCTGCCCCCCAGCGGAAGTACCATATAAGCCAACGCGCTCAATATCAACATAAGGATATTTCTTGGCCAAAGCTTTTATCCATAAAATTCGATCTTCAAAACCAGCGTCCGCAATATTTTTCCAGCAGACGTCGTGAAAATCCTTTGATCTGTTGGCCGTTCCCATACCATCAATCATTACGACGATAAAACCTAACTCTGCAAGGCTCTGCATTTCACTATAGGGCACGAAAGATTTAGGCACAAAAGAATCATGCGGGCCGGCATAGATATTTTCCAACACTGGATATTTCTTTTGAGGATCATAATCCGAAGGCTTACTTACAATCCCCCATATATCCGTTAGGCCATCCCTTCCCTTTGCTACGAACACTTCAGGCGGGGATACCCCTGCCTGTTTATAAATAGAGAGATCAGCTTTTTCCAAAACAGCTTTTTCCTGACCGTCGCTGCTACGTCGCAATTTGGTAACTGGTGGTACGTTAACGAGCGAATAAGTATCTAAAAAATATTTTTTACTAGGAGAAAATACGATTTCATGGTTGCCTTTATCTGGCGTTAGGGATTGCAGATGCTTTCCGTCAAAACCGATCCGATAGCAATAGAGTAAATATGGATCTTCACTCGTATTCATCCCGCTAGCCTGAAACCAGATTTCCCTCTTTGAAAAATCTACGCTGTCCACACTCCGTACAACCCAATTCCCTTTCGTTATGCGCTGTTCCTTGCCCGACACGAGATCGACGACGTATAAATGTCGCCAACCATCTTTTTCGGAAGAGCGGATCAACACATTGCTGCCTTTTGGATAATAACTATACTGACGGGCCTGGTATATAAAAGTATTCGTTTTTTCATCCACTACTGTACGCGTTTGTGCTGTTTGAGCGTCGACCTCAATAACGCGAAAACGCTGATGCCCCCGATCAAATTTTTCATAAGTAAAATAACGGGCGCTGTCATAGCGCCAATGAAAATCTGGAGGGTTATTTGGAAAATCTATCGTTTCAGCATTTACTTTGATCGCTTTTTGTTGATCAATAGGAAAAAGAAATAATTCATAAGAGGTAAAAGGGTCACCTGGTTGCTTATAGGGTTGTGAGCGCAATTGCCCTCGTGTTGTGCCGGGCACTGAAGTCGAAACATAATATACCAGTGAATCTTTAACGGGATAGATTTTATATCCAGCTAAATACTTGCTATCTGGACTCCAGTGTATTTCTCCATAAGGGTGAGTCTCGCTACCGTCACTTGTAAATTGTATATTCTTTTCGCCATTTGCTGATTTTACAAATAAGTTTCCTTCTTTAATATATGCTTCCCATTTTTTATCTGGAGATACGTTAGCAAGAACCGTCGCCGCACGCTTCTCCCGCGTCGGAGCCACTATTTTTACGCAGCTGTTTTGCTCGGCATAATATTCAAACCATTGGCCCGCTATTGAAAACCGCATGGTCTTTTTATCTCGGTCTTTTTGAATATCATTAATTTGTATTGTCTGTGGATTTATGTCTATGCCAATTTTTCTCAAAGCAGATGCCAACATAGGAGCATCAAAAGCAGCCCGCCTCCTTCCCGATGCAGCATCCACCTCTACATATTCGGTTACACTATCTTTTAACGTATTTTTATACCAAAAGGACTTTTCATCAGGCGCCCAGTGGGCTTCGACACTCATGCGGAAGACAGCGTCTTTGGTGAGACTGTCTAGTTTTGCCGCCCGTTTGTAACGGGCTATTAATTGTTCATGTGTCGGTTGAAAACGGCTTACTTCTTGTGCATGTAATGATGCTTTACATAAAATCATTAGCATACAAAACCCAAATATACTGTTCTTAGAGCTCATACAATTAATTATAAGTTAGCAAAGCTAGTATAAATATAGCCGGAATATTGACCGATATTTAACTTATAACAACTGTACTTTAGCCATCCGTAGTTAAATAGAAAATTCTGTTTACTTGGCTAAATCTGGATGATCCCCCCTCAGCAGATCAGGTTTAATCATTGCATTTTTTTTAACTGGACCAGTTATGTCTTCTTCTAGTTCATCAATAGAGGCGTGATCGGTTGCTATATCTCCATCGGCCAAAACCCCGGAGTCTTCTCTAAGAGAACTGTGCTGCTTCCCCGATTTACCTATCGCTTTTCCTGACTGAACACCTTTCCTTTTCATAATGATATTTATTATCTCCTATTTACTTATTAACATCTTTCTCCTTTTTAAGTTTCAAATAATTCCCTTCTCGTGCCCTTTCTACGATGAGGAAACAGTTTTCTATCTCATGCACCCTCGAGCACCAGCATCTTAAAAATGTGATGAATCGATCTAATTTTATCTACATCTTTGATGTTATTTTTATTTATCTTTGCAACTAAGATACTTATTACATAAAACAATTAAAGGATGAACAAAAAAATAAGCAATAAAAAAATACAGCAGTTTAGATCTATAAGCCGTGAATATTCTGACACTTCTATAATGATGCATGAAGCAATAGCTCGAAAAGCAGGCCTTTCGGGAACGGACCATAAATACTTGGGGCTGATTATTCAGCAAGGTGAAATGACCGCGGGTGATATTGCTAAAATTACGGGCTTAACAACCGGTGCGGTTACTGGATTAATTGACAGGCTTGAAAAGAGAAAGTTAGTAACAAGACAATTTATAAAAGACGACAGGAGAAAAGTCATAATTGTTCCCAATACGCAAAATGCAATGGAGCTGCTTGAACCTCTTTTTGCCGATCTGCAAGAGAAGACCGCCAAATTAATTAATTCTTTTTCCGAAAACGAAATACTCGTTGTGGAAAAGTATTTCTTATCTGCAATACGAATAATGAGCGAAACAATAGAAACTCTTAATAAAAATAAATGATCAAAATGGAAAATATTACGCTGAATTATTTGACTAGAGCCGAAATAGGGCTTTTTATTACGATACTGGTCTATTTTTTAATGAACGGAGCTCAAATTTTTGAAACGGTAGTCCTTGTCCCTAAGTGGACTGCTTCGCCTCCTGAAACGCTTAAATTTCTTATCGGCAAAAATGGTGCAAGTCTTAAAAGTTTTTGGATCATTATGCATTCGCTACATGAAATCACCTTTATCGTTGCCATTATCTTTTGTTGGAAAATTGTACCCATACGAAGCTGGCTCCTTGTTTTATTTGCTGTTCATGTAGTAATCAGAGCCTGGACACTCCTCTATTTCGCACCAACAATCATTGATTTTCAAAAGATTGCAGAAAATGCATTTTTTGAAAAAGATCTTATAAAAAGGACGTCGCTTTGGCAGATGCTGAATTATATAAGAGTAATGCTGTTTATTGCTGTTTCAATTGGACTAATACCGTTATTGGCTAAATTAATAAATTTAAAAGCTACTATTTGACGAATAATGCAATACTTTCCTTGCAGCATCCGAGGCAATTATTAGTCCCCCAGCCATCATGATAACATCTTTGATGACCAACCTCCCAGCACCAGAAAGAAAAGGAAATCCAACCTGAGGCCCTCCTAAGGAAGCCACATAAACTTCCGGCGTACTAATCAGAAAGGACAACGTAACCAATGCCATTCCGAAGGTTAGTATGCCACTTAAAATGCCGATCTTGGGAAACCAGATGCCTAATAACGTTAAGATCCCTATTAATACTATGATGGCCCCTAAACCATAAGAAAACAAATAAGTACCGTTTGACTTGTGCCAGGCTATGTTTCTAACATTCAACTCTCCTTCTTTATTTTGATACTCTTTATATTGAGGGGCTTGTTTCGTGTAGAAAAAACTCATGAACGGACTGTTTGCCACGAAGGGAACTATACCTTCTGCTTCATATTGATATGCTTTTAGTCCGCCTATCCATGCCATAACAATGAAGATGGCCACCCGGATAAAATTTATAAAGCTTCCCTGCGCTTTTGCTAATAAAGTTAAAAACCTTTTCATACCTTATTTTTTAGCAAAATTACGCCTGCGGTTCCAAGTAATAAATGGACAAATTGTTCTATTTGTTGGACAAATCTGCAACAATTGAGATGCCCACTTCTTTTCGGAACAGCGTTGGTGACACGCCTGTATGTTTTTTGAAATAACGACTGAAATAGTGTTCGTCATCAAATTTCAGGCTCAAGGCTATTTCTTTTATACTTTTATAAGTTAAATGTAACATCTTTTTGGCTTCTAGTATAATGCGCTCTTGCAACATCTCAGAAGGCGTTTTGCCAAAAGTTTCCTTACATTTTTTTGAAAAAAATCCGGCTGAAACGGATAGTTCTGAAGCATAAAACGCCGGTTGCTTTTCGTCGAGGTAGTGTTCTTCCAATAATGCCTGAAATTTTTCTATTGGATGACGTTGCCTCTGCAGCTGAATGCCTTTATCTAAGTCTTTAATTTTCAACCTACTTGCCTTTGCAAGAATCAATTGCAAGTATGCTTTTATGATGGGTTCTGCATAAGGATCATGTTCTTTTAATAACTGATCGATACATTCGACATCGTTTTTTAACGCTCGATATTGGTTTTCCGGAATACTTAAAAACGGCTTGAGGTAAATATTGTTAAACAATAAGCCATTACATGCCACTTCCTCCTTATGGTACTCAATACAATAAAAATCTCCATGAAAAGTTAACTGCTTTATGATAAATGTATTGCCGCCTTTGATTAGAATCTCCTGATAGGGCGTTGCAAACAACATAGTATATGTTAAGAGCACAGCATGATTATAATCTACTGATACTTCACCCGCTCCTTCCAATAGTAATACGTTATAATAGGGTAGCGAAATAATCTGGTCTTTATTCCTTTCGTTAAACTGTTTTACAGCAATCTTTTGCTCGGTCATCCTTTGTTGAGAGGTATTTAATGGGTACGATTTTATTGAATTCAAAAACAATATAACCTAATTAAATTACCGGATAAAAAGAAATTAAAAAAAACCGCACGGCTTTCTACAGCAACAAGAGAAATCGATAAGTAGCACAGATTTCATAAATCCTTTATGAAATTTATACCTATGAATAATTGCCTCGATATATATATATGCAGTTCATATACCTTGCATGTTACGTGCAATTTATCTAATTTTGCAAAAACAAAATAAAACACTTCATGTAGGAGACAATTTCTTTCAAAAAAAATAATTAGTGGCCCTTATCTGGTTCACTTCTTTGTTCATTTTTAAAAGAAAGAAATAATGATTTTTCTACAAAACATAACCTATATACAT
>DATMSZ010000163.1:0-21559 GCA_035565175.1 Pseudosphingobacterium sp. | reverse complement strand
ATAGGTGCTAATAATAAAACCATTGAACACGCCTAAGGCGCTAAAGAAAAACAAAATCTGTTGCCCATGGTTCATTTAACAAAAATAATAATCTTAAACCAATCTCAACAATGTTATTTATCGTCCCAGGTTATATTATTTGCCCTCATTGCGATGGTTTAAACATCTGTGTAAACAGATTGTAGAAATTTTTTACTCAGTTTTATACAATTGTCTACAGACAGGTCTTCTTCACCGTTTATTTTGTTTTTGTTCCAAGAATTATATTAAATTTATCAAACAAATAATCTTGTTACGAAATTTTCACGCAACCTAATTCAAGTTCCATCAGATCCGTCATTTCTTCTTACTTGCTTGAACAATATCTTTTAAACAAACAACAACTTCTAACTAGTCGCTTCAGAATAATAATATCAATATGATACGAACCAAAACATTTATTGCCTTCCTTGGAGTATTTATTAACATGAATGTTATTTATACTTTCGGCCAGTCTAATCTTAATGCAACCCCAAACACCCTGGAGTACCTTAAAAAATTCAGATCTAATTACTCGAAAGGTATGCTTAACGGAAAACCCGAAGCAATACAAGCTTACTATGCAGAAAGTATACGATTAATGCCTGAATTTCAGAAAACAGTTATTGGTAAAAGTAATATAATATCATACCACAAGGCCTTTTTAATACGATTTGATATACAAGAACTTAACAGAGAGGAAATAGAAATTCTTGATCTTGGGCCAAAGATAGTGGAACTTGGAACGTTCACTATGAGAATGACATTAAAAAATAATGGAGAGAAATGTGAGCTTAAAGGCAAATATATGAATATTTGGGAAAAGCTTGAAGGTAATAAGCTTTCGTTAACTGCTGAAGCCTGGAATTACAGCCATCACACAGATATTGCAAATCATTTAATATTCGAAGAAGTACCGGTCGTTAACGTTGCACTTCAAGCTCATGTTCCGATCAATAATAACATCAGTTTTGAACTAGCTGCGCTTAACAGGTTGATGGAGGAGACGATTATTCAACACGATGCCAAAATTTGGTCTCAGTTTTATACTGATGATGGTATGTTCATTTATAGCAACAGTCCTATCTATAAAGGTAGAAAAGCACTTGATGAATTTCTACAAAAACATGTCAATGAATTGCCTGTTTTTGAGAAACTAGATATCCGTAATGACTACATTCAAGACTTTGGAGATTACGTTATTGAATATGCTAGCCATATTGCCAACTGGCGAAATGGCAATTCCTCCGGTGTAAGTACGGGAAAAGACATCAGAATTTGGCGACGGGATAAAGATTGTTCATTGAAAATTTTTAGGGAGATGGCCATGTACGATTAAACATACTGACTTTTGTTCTTCTATTTGAATGGCTCTCGCGCTACTGCGATACTCGTATTTTCTTATGAGGCCAGAATCATTTTTATCAAACTTCTCACATCACCGATCCCCTTCTCCATTGATTCAAGTTTAATTTTATTTAGATCTTGTTCCTTTCTTATAGTATTAAGGAATTTACTGCCCTTAGCCGTAATCCTTTGAATAAAAACAGATGAATTAGCTCCCTCAACTATTTCCAACAAGCCATTTTTTTTCAATAACTGTATTGCGAGGTTAACCTCCGAATCACTATGGCCATGTATGTTAATTAATACCCCGCATTTTTCATTGAGGGGTTCTGCTTCTAAAAGTACAAGTCTTAACAGGTCTATATTTATTGTTCTGTCCATCAATTACTGAACAGCTAAATCAAATAATTTGTTCTTATAAATTTCATCCTCCGCGCCTTCCCTTTCTGGATATTCTTTTTCATTTATCTGGCTTTTTGGTTTCTGTTTTATAGAACAACTAGGATCACTATTTTGGTTTCTCACAAAGAAACGGAGTATCCCCCCTCCCAAGTGCCGTCACCGTTCGGCTCCTTGTTTCAATGCAACGTGATTTATGATAATCACCTTGCATTTACGAATAGCAAGTCTTTCAATGTTGTATACGAGTGATGTGGAAGGAATAATAGGTAGCACCATGGTTGTTACTTTTTACCTGCAGAGACTACAAACTAATGATAGCTGCAAAAAGATAACATGATTCAATTTCTTTCCGATTTCATGGCGTCAGGTATATTGTTTGTTTAAGAAAGTCACGCCAGAGCGGCAAGGGTGCCTATTCCCTGCCGCCGGCGTGAGCCAAACAAACACAGAACAAGAAATTAAACAAACGTTTTGCATTCAACCTTGACTTGCTAGCATCTATCAAGCCTCAAGCGTTGCAAGCAAATATTATAATGCCTTTATTATTTTCCCAATGGCTGAATCTTTTTTGGAATCAGGTTTAGGAATTTAGGCGTTTTTTAATCGGTACATCGCAAGATAATAAAATAATTTCTTTAAAAGAAACTATTCATGCCATTTTTTTTATTTTTTTTGCAACGAGTTCTCATATTAACCGCTTTCGCATATCTACGCGTAGCTTCTATGTACAAATTGAAACAAAACATAGAAAAATTGATACACACTTTTAAATTAATATGTAATATAAAAGCTTTCTTTGAAAGGCTCTCTTTATGGATTGTATTGAACGTTTTAAAGAGACTTTGTTTTTAACAATTATTCGATTTTATTTGTTTATTTATTTGTTTTCAGTGGTAAGACGGCGCCTTTGATGATTAAACCCCGAAGGGCTTATGAACACAAAAGCCACTTTAAACCTGTGAATAAATAATCAGTACCTGTGTATTTAACAAATATTTTAATCATCGGGTTCATCCATTAGTAAAAAGCATGTCTCTCGTAAAACCAGATCCAATTCTTTTAAAGACCAAACAACATTTCGAAATTCTAGATGGCCTCAGAGGAATAGCTGCTGTTGCAGTGGTAATCTTCCATTTTATGGAATTTGCAATTCCAGACTACCATAAAAATTTTATAGCGCGTGGTTACCTCGCTGTTGACTTCTTTTTTTGTTTATCAGGCTTTGTAATTGCTTATGCTTACGACAACAGAATAAAAGAAATAGGTGTTATTAAGTTTTTAAAATTAAGACTAATCCGCCTGCACCCATTGGTAATTATTGGTTCGGTACTCGGTTTATTGGCCTTTCTTTTTGACCCCTTCAGCAACCTTTATGCGAGATACAGCATAGGGGAAATCATCCTCCTGTTTTTAAGTTCTAGCCTGTTAGTTCCCTATCCCATTGTACCTGAACGATATTTTAACCTGTTTCATCTCAACCCACCAACCTGGTCATTATTTTGGGAATACATTGCAAATATCTTTTACGTGTTGATACTATTTAAATTATCCAATAAATTATTGAAGTTTCTTTTAATTATTGCCGCGTTTGCCCTTTGCTTTGAATCTTATCGCTCTGGCTACTTAGGTGTCGGATGGGGCGGTGATAATATTGTCGGTGGGTGTATAAGAGTGTTTTATTCCTTTCTGGCGGGGATGTTGGTTTATCGCTCAAATTGGATGATTAAGTCTAAGCTTGGGTTTACCGTCATAAGCATACTGCTGCTTATCGTCTTCTTTATTCCCTTCTCTGATAAAATTAACCGGTTAGTAGACCCTATTATTGTACTCTTTTACTTTCCCTTTTTAATTGCCTTGGGGGCAGGTGCCCGTTTAACGTCTCCACTCAAAAATATTTGTAAATTTTCTGGAGCAATTTCATACCCACTTTACATGACCCATTATCCATTTCTTTGGATATTTTTAAGTTATGTTGAGGAGAAAAAACCTACCATGAACCAAATGGAAATTATTATTCCAATAGCGGTAGTACTATTAATTGGTCTTGCCTATCTTATTATGGTTTTTTTAGACATCCCCCTTCGCAAGTCTCTTAAAAGCGGCTGGCTGTTATAATTTAGGGGTAGCGCGCTAGGCACTTTAACTGATCAATAAATACGGACGTTATTTACACCCAAAAATAATAGTGTGCCAATCCAAACACGAGGCTTAAACTTATAATTTTTAATACATTCATTTTAAAATTTTTCATTAAAATAAGAGTAACAATAATCCAAGCAAGCGCAAACCAGTCTACATTGTTCAATGCATGGACTTCAGGAAGAATCACTTCCTTACCTAAGAATAGGGTTAAGTTTAAAATGACTCCAACAACAGAAGCCGTTACAAATCCGAGCACATCACTTATATTGTTATTGCCATGTGTTTTTTCAATAACAGGTCCGCCAACGAAAATAAAGAAAAATGAGGGAAGGAAGGTATTAAAAGCTGTGAGCAATAGACCAATTGAGCCCATCAAGATTGAGTTGGAGAAGTAATTGTAAGCAGCAATAAACCCTACGTAACATACTACAATAATGAGCGGGCCGGGAGTTGTTTCAGCTAGAGCAAATCCGTCAATCATTTGAAGTTTCGAAAGCCAACCTAACTTCGTTACACTGAACTGGGCGACATAAGGTAGCACGGTGTAAGAGCCTCCGACAGTCAGTAAGGCTGTTTGGGTAAAAAAGAAAGAAAGCTGACTCCAAAAAGTAAAATCACGTAGCAGAAAATAGATCACCAGAATAGGAATCAACCAAAGTAAAATAAAAAACAAACATTGCTTAAGTATACTGACAAACGATGTAGCCACGCCTTCACCAATAGAATTACTATTAAAGTAGTATTCATTTTCATCTACGGCGATCTGCTCTTCTGCCAAACTGAGTGCTCGATCTTTTTTACTTAACTGACTTACAACTATTCCGGTTAATATGGCTCCTAGAAGGATAATCAACATAGATATGTTAAATAGAAATATCAAGAGAAATGCAAGGCATGCCACGACCACATGATACTTACTTTTCAAGGCTTTTTTTCCAATTCCCAGCAAAGCAACAATGATAATCGAAATTACAGCTGGCTTAAAACCTTTAAACATAGCAAACATCCAAGGCTGGTTTCCGAACTGGACGTACAGGATGCTCAACAGAAGTAAGATAAATAAGGACGGAAGGAAAAATAAGATTCCTGCAATTAGTCCCCCCTTTTTACCATGAAGCTGCCACCCGATATAAACAGCTAATTGCTGGGCCTCGGGACCGGGCAACAACATACAAAGGCTCAAAGCATGAAAAAACCGAGTGTTGCTAATCCACTTCTTACGGTTAACTAGTTCTTCATGCATGATGTTTATATGTCCTACAGTGCCACCAAAACTTATCCATCCTAATTTAAACCAGAATTTTAATGCCTCCAGGAAGGTAGGTTTCGAAACGAGATTATTTTTAATCATTTTTACAGCCATTTTTTTAAGCATAGCATTTCTACCCCCTTAAAAAAGGGTTCAAAAGTCTAATGCCATAAAGTGTTGAAATCGGAAAAGGGAGTGCGTGCACCTTACCGAAAAGACAGAAAGGGCAATTTTTCTTCCATTTATTAGACAAAAATACCTAAACGAACACACAAACACAAGGGATTGCCTGCTAATATTTATCGCTCAACTCGAGCTATTTTAAGCCTATTTAAGACACTTTCTCCGATACCAACAACCCTCTCTATGTATATTATTTTTTCAGCAAAATACACCCTTAAAAGCAACCAGCATCAAACCTTAAAAAAACCAATTTGCCTCTATAGTCGGTAATCCTTTTGTCATCTACTATCGCTTGACTAAAAAATATAGGATACGTTTGTGTATGATAAACAATTCAAATCGATGCTCCATTTGACGATTAATATCCCAGCGAAGAAAGATTCGGTAAAGTCTTTTTATATTTCTCTATACTTACCATCTCTATTGGTGTCTGGGATTGCTTGGGCTGGTTGCGTATAGTACGACATACCGTAACACAGAAATCGGTATTCAAGAATTTTGGAAGCTTCAATTATACAGGTTTTCACATTAATGTCAAAAGACCTTGTTGCTCTGATTTTAGTTGCTGGAGCCATTGCTGTACCTGTTGTTTGGTATGCCATGCATCGCTGGCTTGAGGAGGTATGTGCATCGCGTTGGCGTTTCCTTTTTAGAGTTTATGTTGACTGTTCTTATCGCTTTGCTTACCATCGGTTTCCATGCACTGAAAGCGGCTTTAATGAATCCTGTGGAAAGCTTGAGGTCAGAATAAGCTAAAAGATATTAACCAGCAAGGAAATGGTAATAAAGAAAGGCTAACTAAAGGTCATTGGTATAGTTGGAATTTATCAAGCAAAAGCCTTAAGTTGTTTACCTGGAGCTTTTCGAAGATATTATTTTTATAAGTTCCCACCGTGGATGTATGCAATTGTAGGTGTTTTGCAATATCTCCCAATCGATATCCTTTCAAAAGAAATCTGCATACTTCGAGTTCTCGATTTGACAGTAATTCAAAAGGATTGACACTGGTTTGTTTACCTTTTGTGAGTCGATTTTCCAGAATCATCTCTTTTACTGCGGAACTGATATATTGTTTTCCATCATAAACACGTTGAATGGCTTTTTTAAGTTCTTCTTCACCAGCTGACTTCTGTATGAAGCCATTTGCTCCCTGATCTAAATAACGCAATGCATATATGGCCTCATCAGAAGCTGTAAGCATTAATACTTTCAACCCAGTTTTTCGAGTTTTAAGTAATGGGATCATATTGACCCCTAGGCCACCAGGAATTTCAATATCTAAGATTACTAGATCAATCGGATGTTCACTGATTGTATTGACGGTATCTTGCCATGTTCCTGCCTCTCGGATAACTGGATTTCCAAACACTTCTTTAACTAGAAAAAGACTCCCTAAACGAATGACCTTATGGTCATCAGCAAGTAAGACATTCACTTTCATATATAGTTTGTTTTAGTTACGCGCTATTTATATCGATTGCTGTCTCTGTTAGGGTTGACTAATTAAACGTAGTTAGTTTAGATGAAACAATAATTTAGAAACCTATTATCTTTGTAATATCCCATCATATTAAAAGATAATAGGCTTTAATGAATTTTATAATTCCAGTACAGTAAATTCCGTTCTTCTGTTTAATTGATGTTCCGCCTCAGAGCATTTAACGCCGTTTGCACATCGGTTCAATAATTTAGATTCGCCATAACCTTTGGCTACCATACGGTCACGTGCTATTCCTTTGCTTACTAAATAATTAACGGCGGCCTGTGCACGTTTTTGTGAAAGAGACATGTTGTATTTATCCTTGCCACGGCTATCAGTATGAGACGATAATTCAATTTTCAAAGTAGGATTATCTTTCAGCACTTTCACTAAGCCATTTAGTATAATGGCTGCGTCTGGTCTGATATTAAATTTATCATAGTCATAATAGATGTTATCCAAACGGAATGTTTTTCCTTGTTTTAATTGATCAAGATATAATGCTACTTTAACCGTATCTCCTGGATTTAACCCATTAGTGTTTGTATGAGCAGAATCTGGATAATACCCTGCCTTTTCACCTAAAACACTATAAGCTTTTTCAACATCTACTTCAAATTCAAATTGCCCCTTGTCTTTGCTTGTTTTTAATGCCAATACTTCACCCTTTTCATCCAAAAGTGTTACGTTTGTTTCCGGCAGCGGCTCTTCAGTTTCCTTGTCATAGGTTACGCCACTGAGAATCACATTAAATGTTGGTTTTAGGTAAGTAAAGGAATAAATGTCGTCACTTCCGACTCCTCCCTTTCTATTGGATGACATATACCCAACTTCTGTTAAATTTGTTATATCATTAACAGAATAAGCGAAATCATCCCCAGCAGAATTTACAGGAAAATGCATATTCACAGCCTTACTCCATTGTCCTTTCGAACCTTTTGATGTGAAGACATCTAGATTCCCCATACCTAACCAACCATTGCTTGAAAAGTAAAGTGTTCCCTCTTTTGTTATACTGGGAAACATCTCATCTCCTTTGCTATTAATCATTGGGCCTGCATTTTGCGGCTGCCCCCACTCTCCATTCAGGAGTCTTTCACAATACCAAATGTCGGTTCCTCCTTGCCCACCTGGCATGTTAGATACGAAATAGAGTGTTTCGCCATCCACGCTCAAAGCAGCGTGTCCAACTGAATATTCTTTGACATTATTATAGGCAAAAGGACTTGCGTTCCAGGTTCCATTATCGTTTGTATATATATATAATTCAAGGTTTTTTGTTCTATAACGTTTTCGATCTTCCTTTTCCTTCTCGTTTTCTTTGCCTGCATGTGTTCTAGTAACATAAAGTGTTGTGCCCTCCTTGTTAGAAGCAATAGGTCCAACATGATAAGGTTCACTGTTAAATGTTGCTTCTGCAATATTTGACTGTTGAAGCCCATTGTTTTCGTACCGCTTTGTGTTATAGACTCTAAGAAAAGGATTACCAGTCCAGCCGTAAACATTCTTGAACATGACAGCATCAGGCTCTCCTACATAATAAACATTATCGCCCACTGCATATGCACCAAATTCAGCCATGGCTGTATTAACTGAGGCCTCATTTCGGAGTGTATGGGTTGTAGGATTTTCCATCCAAACAATTGCCGAATCACAGCCTTGGACTAATGCTGCTATCTCCTCGCTGTTCCCCCCCTTTGCCGCGTATTGCTCAAATGCACCTTTTGCATCCTTATACTTTCCATTCGCTTTTAGCACTTCTGCATAACGAAGGAAATTTATTGGATTGCTTGTTGAATCTTCCAATACCCTTACATACCAATTCTCAGCGGCAGAATAGTTGTTCATCTTACGGTAGCAGTCTGCCAGACGTTCCAAGTCAGTCGTACGCGGCTTTTTACTATCAACTAGTGACTCAAATAGCGAAGCTGCCTTTGCATATTGATATTCGTTGTAGAATTGATTCGCCCGATCACGAAGAGAAGGTTGCTCTTGTGCTTGTACCCCTATTCCCAAAAGGAGAAGCACTATAAGATATGGATATATGTATAAATTCTTCATAAGATGCTGCATTATATGATTAGATCTTTACTTGTCTTCCTCTTTGTTCTTTTAAAAGAATCTTGGACTTATAAGTCGATAGCCGCTTTGTGGGAAGGTTAACCCTAATGTTATTTCATGCGTCCCGTTCTGTACAGAGCTCAAACGACTTAATATATGGTCGTAAGAGTAGCCAATTCTCAGGCGATCGTTTACGTAAAATTGCGCTATACCGGATATGGCATTCGAACTTCTTAAATCTTGCCCCTGAGCATAATCTTTGTTTCCTATATTAGCGCCCATTCGATAACCAGCTCCAAACCAGACCCTATCGCTAAAAATCAACATTGCATTTAAATCTATATTGGTGGGCCCTTTGAAATCCTCCATCACTAAGATACTCGGACGAAGCTTCATGTCTTCTGATAAGGTCACGATTGTTCCCCCGATTAAATACATGTGTCGCTTACGTTTAAGGTTTGAGGTGGTATTAGCATCCCAGCGAAAAATATCATTTGACTGATTTCCTGAAAGCAGATCCATGACAGATACGCCAACATACCATTTGGGATTGTAATAATAAACACCAAAGCGGAGATCTGGAATAAAACTGCTAATCTTCCCAGCTGGAATGCTGGGATCCCCTGGATTTACCGCTTGCAATTTATTTCCATCAAGGCCGTAAGAAGTTACCCCAGCTCCGATACCGAAACTTAATCGTTGCGTATCTTCGGCATCTAATCGAAGTCTGTATGCATAATTTGCATAAACAGAGGTTGCACTTTGTGCCCCCAATCTATCAGCGGTAACTTGAAGACCTACCCCTGTATTCTTGCTGGCTCCAAGCACTCCATCTATTGAGGCCTGCCCTGTTTTTGGCGCCCCGTCTATCCCTGTCCATTGGCTTCTGAGTGCCATTTGGGCAAACCACTCTTCTTTGTATCCAGCATATGCGGGATTCACACTCAATGAGTTGAAGATGTATTGAGTAAACTGGATGTTTTGCTGTGCACTTACCTCTCCTAAAGTAAATACCAGCACCAATATCATGACTAATCTCTTTATGTTATGCTTATCCATAGCGTTTGTATTTCAGCTTTAATTTTTAAAGGTTGGCCACTAGAGGGCCAACCTTATTATCTCCCTATGTCTGGCTACTATTGCCGTTTTAATAATACCCAGCCTTTTTGTGTTTCAACCTTGTCATCTTTCACCAACTTGATAAGGTAATAGTAGGTACCTTCATTCAGGTTCTGACCGTCCCAATTATTGTTATAATTTGGATTGTTGAAGATCTCACTACCCCAACGGTTAAATACATATAGTTCTACACGATCGTATGCTTCTATACCTACTATCTCGAACAGATCGTTTCTACCATCACCATTCGGTGTAAACACATTCGGTACGAACAATGGATTCGCTATCACACTCACTGTTACACCTGCCGCATTACTCACATTCCCTTTTGTGTCTTTCACTGTGTAAGTAAATCTATCGGTGCCTACATATCCCTTATTTGAGGTATAGGTTACCGTGCCATCTGGATTAACCGCTACCGTTCCATTTTGCGGTGCATTGACAATCACTATGGAAGCTATGTCAATTGGCCATGCCGCCGCTTTGTCATTCGTTAACACTTCGATAGCAATTGCTTTACCCGACATCGTTTCTGCTTCGTCATCAGTTGCTTCTGGCAATTGGTAGTCAACCGGTATTTCAGGCGTTGTATCCTCATCATCTGGATTACCAGTGGTTGGTTTGTCAGGACCCCATACCAGGATACCATTTGAAATGGTTGCTGGTGCCGCCGCATTTACCAGACCGGTGATCTTCATGACAATCGTTCCACCTTTAGCTACCTTTGTATTGGTGGTAACGGTTGCGGTGTTTCCATTTCCAACTGCTGTTCCATTACCTGAAGTAACTTCGTAATTCGTTATCGTCAATCCCTCGCTTGGCAATTCTGCGATACTGATTACTTTTCCATTCAAGATATCAGACGGACCATTATTGGTGATTGTTACCGTAAAGCTTGTTGCTTGACCGGCTTGTACCCTTTCTTGATCAGCCACCTTAGTGATGCTTAGGTTCGCTACATGATCTACCGGTATTTCAGGTGTATCATCTTCATCATCCGGCTCTTCCGTAATTGGCTTATCAGGTCCCCAAACACTTATTCCGTTCGTGATCGTTGCTGGCGCATCTGTTGCTACAGTTGCGGTAACCTTCACTACTATTGTTCCGTTTACTGGTATTACTGCATTGGTGGTTACCGTTGCTGTATTACCCGTGCCATTAACTGTTCCATTACCTGATGTTACTTCGTATCCTGTGATTGTTACTCCTACTCCTGGGCGCTCAGTTAAACTGATTACTTTACCGCTTGAAATCTCTGCCGGACCGTTATTTGTAATGGTCAGTGTAAAGCTAGTGCTTGTACCTGCCACTACTCTTGCTTGATCCGCAACTTTTGTTATGCTTAGTTGTGCATCGTGATCTACAGGTATTTCTGGTGTGTCATCTTCATCATCTGGATCCTCCGTTGTAGGTTTGTCAGGACCCCAAACGCTTATTCCATTGGTAATAGTCGCCGGAGCAGTGATTGCTATATTAGCTGTAACCTTCACGACGATGGTGCCATTTACTGGTATTTCAGCGCTGGTGGTTACCGTAGCTGTATTGCTACTTCCATTTGCCGTGCCATTGCCTGATGTTACTTCATATCCTGTAATGGTTACGCCGTTGCCTGGACGCTCTGTTAAATTAATCACCTTACCACTTGGTATAGCTGTTGGGCCATC
This sequence comes from Pseudosphingobacterium sp., assembly GCA_035565175.1. GTDB lineage: Bacteria > Bacteroidota > Bacteroidia > Sphingobacteriales > Sphingobacteriaceae > Olivibacter. The sequence continues at coordinate 9,894 of DATMSZ010000163.1, read as the reverse complement.
GTTGGTGATCGTTAAGGTAAAGCTTGTACTTTCTCCGGCTTTAACTCTATCCTGATCAGCTACTTTTGTAATACTTAAGTTATATGGTCTCACAAAGGTTACTGTTGCTGGACTGCCAGTGATAGCCTTGCCGTCTACCGTTGCACTAACTGTTGCCGTACCCGCTAGCGTACTGCTTACTTTGACTGCCGCTTTGCCATTTGCATCGGTGGTTACTGTTACAGTCGTTCTAGTGCTGTCCACATTTACGATCGTGAACACCACATCTTGATTTGCTATCGGATTATTATTAACATCCACTATGGTCGCAGTAAGCTCGTTATAATCAACACCATCTGCTATCGCTCCATCCTTGGTTACCTCCAGCTTACTCTTATCAACGTCATTTGGACTTATAACAAATGTTACCGTTGCTGGGCTGCCGCTTATCGCTTTTCCTTCTACCGTTGCATTAACAATAGCCTTTCCAACCAACTTACTAGTCACTGTTACCACTGCCTTACCTAAAGAATCGGTGGTTACTGTTGCAATAGAGTCAGAACCATTTACATTCCGGATATCGAATATCACATCCTGGTTCACTATAGGGTTGTCATTGGCATCTACTATCGTGGCTGTTAACTCGTTGTAGTCAACACCATCAGCTTTTGCATTATCTTTAGTTACCTCCAGCTTGCTCTTGTCGTAGTCAACCGGACCTGCAACAAAGGTTACAACAGCTGGGCTGCCTACTGTGATCGCCGTGCCATCTACTGTAGCCGTTACACTCGCCTTACCCGCTTTTGTACTTACTATCGGTACAGGTGCCTTACCGTTTGCATCGGTCACTACATTAACCGTGGTGCTGGTGCTGTCCACATTCATAATCGTGAACACCACTGCTTTATTTGCTATTGGGTTATCCAGCGAGTCTAACAGCGTCGCCGTTACCTCGTTCTCATCTACCCCATTCGCTACCGCATTATCTTTCGTTACCGCTAGGTTGCTCTTACTGAAGTCTACGTCTTGATTGCCTACTGTTAGTGTAGCTTCCGCTGAAATCACATCACAACCACCGGCAGAAGATACGATTACGCGGTATGTATATATAGTTCCTGCTGAATCTGAAGGAACAATAACATTAAAGGTGCTATCAACCTCACCTTGAAGTACTGTCCAAGTTGATCCCACTAATTGTTCCCACTGATAACTTAAGCCAGTACCTGTTGCTTCAACACTAAAGGAAGCAGTAAGTCCCGGTGCTAAAGTTAAGCTAGTAGGTTGCGAAACTATTTCTGGCTTAGCACTAATTGTAACAGTGATCGGCACCCTGTCTCCTACTTCACAACCTTGACGAACCGCCTGCACATAGAAGGTATATTCACCTGGAGCTAAATCGGCCGGCAATGTAAATGATAATCCATCGGTGGTCACCAATTCATTGCCACCAATCGCAGCGTCAAAGATTTTATATATTGTACAACTATCAACTTGGTTCAATACAATTGGCTCATCCGGACACAATACTAGATCACCATCAGGATTAACCACTGGGCTGATAGTAGGTTTCAAGTTGACATCGTAGATATTCGTTGTATTTCCTAATACGCTCGCTACGCTACCATAAGTTATTGACACACGGTCGAAAGGCTCGTTTGTTGGCGCCACAATAATCGCTGCACGTTGGCTACTACCTAATAATCTAAGGTTTAGTAGACCACTTTGCTCGTCTAGTGGTTCGCCTACTGGCGTGTTACCTAGGTAACGTTGAATCTTGTATCCCTTTAAAAGTTCTACCTGTAATATTGGATCATTAGGAACCTCGGTAACAATCCTGATTGAATCGTTCAGTTGGCTTTGTGATTTGAAGGCTATTGTTAAAAATGCCTCATTCAATACTGCCACTTCTCTTGAAATAGTAGCATAAGAAGTTGTATCATTATCAACCGCATTCCATGGACTTGTTACAGATGAGGTGGCACTTAATGCTCCCAGACCAATATCTCTTACACCATGTAATACGTCGATCACATTTGGCTTCACGTTTGGTGCAACAGGAGCACAATCATTTGTTGCACTGTTCCTGGTAACATAAGCGCCATAGACACGTGTATTTTGGGCAAGGCTCAATACAGCTGCCTGTATTACACGCACGCCTTTATAATTTTGAGGCCCTGCATTATTAGCAGGTACAAATGTAAATTCTGCGACATTATCTCCTACCAATAGATCAAGCAAGCCTCCTTGGACATTCTGAGGTGCTCCAATTTCGTTACCCGCTGAATCTAATCCTACTACAGAAACACCTGTTAGTAGCCCGACACCGCTCAATTCCTTGCCGAGTTTAACGGTCACTGGCGTTCCCGCTTCGGCCGCTTCAGCAAATAGTAGATTCTGACGTACGCTACCGAGTCCTGCAACACCCACCAACGTTCTTAATGTAGAATTCGTTTGTGGGTTGCCATCTACCGCATTTTCAGCATTTTCTACACTGCCTGTAAGCACGGCACTCCAAGTTTGTGTATTAGCGTATACACGCTCTACTAATGGAGGACAAGCATTTTCATCATAAACAGTAATAACTACTGTAGTAGACGCAGAACAATCACCGTTACTTGCAATGGCGGTATAAGTATACACACCAGGAACAGTAAATGTAGGGGTTAGGTTTGTTGTTACATTACCTTCGTTATCATACCAAGTTACTGTCAGTCCTGCAGGGTCTGTTGTGACACCAGGGATTTGAACAGCCTCACCTACCTTAGCGGAAATTGCAGCATCACCATTCAATGTAATTGTAGGTGTCGGATTCACGGTTATAGCAACTCCATCAGAAGGTAAACTTACGCAAGTACTAGTTGGATCCGTTACAACGACCGTATATGTACCTGCTTCTGTTACAGAAAGTGTTTGTTGCGTAGCGCCCTGAATTACCACGCCGTCTTTGAACCATTGATTACCAGTGCTAGCACTAGAAGTTAAAATTACTTCCGATCCTTCGCATATGGCATTTGATCCGTCTACTTGAATAGTTGGTTGTGCTGGACGAGGAGTCACATCAACTGTAACCGCTGCTGAGAAATCGCTCTCGCAACCACCGGCATTCACAGCAACCACTGTATATTGACCAGCAACGCTCACATCTAATGTTTGTGAGGTCTCGCCTTGAATTTCAACACCATTGTTATACCATTTATAAGAATCAGCATCACCGCTAGCTGTTAAAGTAATAAACTCACCTTCACAGATAGGATTTGCTCCTGTTATAGAAATAGTAGGTACTTCAGGTGTAGGAGATATTGTTATACTAATTTGGGCCGGTGGATTGTTAAAGCAATAGCCTTCACCCTCTATAACCACATAGTATGTTGTATTTATTATTGGATTAACCGTAATGGATAAGCCCGTCAACGGTGTTCCCGTTAATGCCTCATTATCATACCATTTTACCGCATCGCCTGTTGGAGGAGTAGTAGACAATCCAGAGAAGGCTGCTGTTAAGGTCACCTCAGCTCCGGCACAAATAGGATTCTCTGCTCCAGTTAACGTAATGTTTGTGGCATTGATTGGCGTACAATCTGTAGGCATACTATGTGTAGCCGTCTCAGATTTATCTGCCGTATCATCCTCATTTCTATAGGTAGCGGTTATGCTATTGTCTATAGAAGTTACCACAGCTGGATCAATTGTGTTTACTTGAACGGTAAATGTATAGGTTTGCGTCTCGCCAACACCTAGTGTAGGTATGGCAAGCTCTAAATTATTTCCATTTTGTGTAAAATCGCCTGGACTCTCGAGCGTTGTGTTTGCCGGGATAGCATCAAGCAACTGAACATTTGTTAAAGCTTTATTACCACTATTTGTAACGGTAACTGTATACGTTATTACATCACCAGAAACGGCTTGTCCGCTATTAGTTCCATTGCTTTCACCGGTTAATGCTAAATCAAGTTCATGTACAGGTGTAACATCTAATGATGTACCCGTAGTGCCGGTAGTATCGGGCTCAGTAGGATTTGTATTATCCGTTGGAGGGAAGCTTTCTATAGGTGTTGTTATAGAGTCAGCTACTACTGTTGCTACATTTCGAATAACAGAGATGTTCGTCAAATCTTCTTTTACTTTCACTGTGAAGATTTGTGGAACAGAAGTTTGACCTGCCGCTAAACTTGGGATAGTGAAAGACACCGCATTGTTTGCGAAAGTGCCACCTGAGACATATTCCACACCATCCGGCAACTGATCTGTAATAACCACATTAGTAAGATCTTGGTTACCCATATTCCTTGCATATATACTGTATTCAACGGTCTCACCACCTCTTACAGCGGTACTATCCGCACTTCCATTTACCTTATATGCTTTCCATGATAATAACCCAGTTGCTGGTTCAACATCAATAACAGTTCCTGTTTCACCCGTCTCATTTGGTTCCGTTGGATTAGTATTATCTACCGGAGGGAAACTTTCAATAGGTGTTGTAACCTCATCGCTCACTACAGTAGCTACATTTCGTATTTCAGCAATACCGGTGAGATTACTTTTCACTTTCACCGTGAACACTTGGGGTGCCGATGTTTCACCAACAGCTAATGCCGGGATTTGGAAAGAAATAACACCTCCTGTTTCGGTACCACCTGAGACATATTCGGTACCAACTGGTAATGCATCTGAAATAATTACATTAGTAAGGGCTTGATTACCTGTATTACGTACATAAACAGCGTACTCAACATCCTCTCCTCCTGTCACGGAAGTGATAGATGCATCGCCATTTACTTTGTATGCTTTCCACGAAACCAGCGATTTCAATTGTTCTACTGGTATCTCTGTACCTGTGCTACCTGTCGTATCGGGTTCAGTGGGATTCGTATTATCCGCTGGAGGATATGTTTCTTTACCAGGATCATTGACGTCTGTTTTAACTAAAGCGACGTTGCGTACCGCTGTTACGCCAGTTAAATCAGCGTTGACTGTTACTTTGAATGCAACTGTTGTAGTAGCACCTGCAGCAACGTTTATATTTTCAAAAGTTACAATATTATTATTCAATGTTCCACCTGAACCATCTACATAAGTTGTATGCGCCGGAATAGTATCAGTAACCGCTAGCCCACTTAAATCAAGTGTTCCTGTATTCTTTACATGAATAGTATACTCTACTTCTTCGCCACCTTTTACAGAGGTAATGGATTTATCATTATTTACTGTATAGCTCTTCCAGCCCACATAGCCAGAGACTGCATCGCAATCCTGTTGGATATAATATAAGCGTACATTTGGCACAACGGTAACACCTACCAATGACCTTAATCGAATAGCGATTTCATCTATCGCTACATCAGGTGATATCTTAATTTCCGGAGCCGCTCCGTTATTGAATAATTGCAATAAATTAACATTTCCAATAACAGCATTTTCTAACGTATCCGAATATACTTCCTGACCATTTTTATAGCCAACCACATCAATTCTGCCAAACACACCAGCATCTAATGTCCCTGTGCCAACAGCCATTTTAATTTTGAAAACACTGTTTGCCGCAACTTCCTTATTTAACTGAACATTCTGTTGTACAGAGCCAGCAACATTGATGGTACCTAAACTAAGTTCAGAATAATCGCCATTATTATTATTATCTAATATTCTATCTGCATTTTGAACACCATAGCTACCGATACCTGTTAAACCAACTGTCAGGCCTGAACCATCAAAGGACGTTGTAAAGGATTCTGCACAACCATCGAAGTTGGTTTCATAACACATTCCGTATACGTTGATACTGTTATGTTGTCCTAACAACAAAGCATCTGTATGGTCTTCAATACGAACACTGCTATAAGCCACATTAGGCTTAATAGCAATATAAAACCTACCCGCTTTGTCTTGAACGATTCGAATTTGATTATTTGGATTGAGGCCTGTAGTAGACCCTGTAAATGAGTCTTCACTAGAGCCAGCAACTACTTCATTTCCAGCCGCATCTTTTACAATGACATTAAAGTAATGGTTACCTAAAACAATATTACCAACGATATCCGTCAATAATTTACCAACGCTACCTCCCAACAAAGAAGCTAAAAGTCCTTCATCTCCTGCATCAATTCGGATGAACGACGTAGTGCCTGCAGGTACAACAACACCGTTACCATAACCAAATTCTACATGGCCAGAATATTTTGTCAATCCAGCATCAGAGTGGATCGTGGCATAGCTATTATGGTTACCATCGAATAAATTAGGCAAATCATCTACATGTTCAGAATTTACCAGATTATCTGCACATACAGGATCTCTATATGGAGGTGCCAAGAAATCAGGGTCAGGACAAGCATTTGAAATGCGACTCACACCATAAAATCTTATTGGAGCACTTGTATTAATGCTCGCAACCGATTGCAGACCAAATTGTACACGATCATATACAACCCCTGGGGCGATGGTTAATTGTTGGATACCTCCAGAATTTAACAACCCTAAGAGATCTAAGTTATTGATAAGAGCGCTCTGAAGTGATTCATTATATACTTCTTCGCTGCCGTTAAATAATTTCACTCGATAAGAGCCTGCTAGATCAAGGTTTAATATACCGGGTTGATCTAATTGAACACGCAGTCTTAGTGAATCGGTTGCTGATGATTTTGTTTTGAAATAAATGTTTTGGTAAACAGTTGCTCCCACTCCTACTATTCCTAAATTGATAGTGGAATAGTTAGACGAATTCTCATCAATAGCATATTGAGGATTGAACACCCCACCTTTGCTAATATCTAACAAATCCAAGGAAAGACCGGTACCGTCAAATGAAGTGAAGGTGGCTTGTTCGCATGGATCAAATACCGTTTCCCTACACATGCTATACACGTTCATGGTAGCAGTATTATTACCACCAATTAGAGCTGCTAAACCATGGGTGATACGCACCGATTGATATGGAACATCTGCCGTTACAGCAATATAAAAACGTCCATTAGCGTCTTTCACCACTTTGACCGCTTGTCCGTCAAAGCCATCTACACTAGAAGCATTGAAAATTTCAGTTCCGGCAGCATCTTTCAATGCTACTTCAAAATAATGATTACCCAGTACCAATCCACCTGCTAAATCAGCAAGTGCCCCTCCAAGGCTTCCTCCCAATAAGGAGTTTAGCATGTCATCCTCAAAATCTATACGGATATAAGAGGTTTCTTTTGCAGGAATTGCATTTGGATATGCTAATTCAATATGACTATTAAATGAACCCAAGCCAAGCGCGGTACCAGTTCCGGCATATAAGGTAGCATAAGTGTCATTTTTATCATCAATGGTATTCAATGGGAAATTTGTATTCTCAAAACTAGTAACGGTTGTTCCACAATCTTTTTGATTAAATGGAGGCGTTGTTACCGGTGGATCTTGTAATTCGGGATCAGGGCAAGCCGCGCTGAAACGCTCAATACTAAACACTTGCAAAGGATTGTTGATCACGTTAGCACTTAATAGTGATTCTATACCAATCGCTACTCGATCAAAGGCTCTACCTGGACCAAACGGTAACGACAAGACCTCACCCCCTTGCAATAAATCTAACAGATCCAAGTCGGAAACAAGACCGTCACGTAAACGTTGAGAAAAGACCTCTTCATCTCCGTTAAATGCTTTTACTACAATACTTCCTAATACTTCTGCAGAGATAACAGACCCTCCGTCCATTTTCAGTTTTACTCGGAAGTGATCGGTTACAGCAGAAAGTGTATGGAAATCTACATATTGATAAACACTTGCAGCCACCCCAGCTGCTCCGATGCTGATAGATGACGCAGTGTTTGCATTACCGTCTATGGCATTTTGAGCATTGGTTACACCCGCATTTCCAGCGCCCAATAAATCCAAAGAAATTCCATTAGAAGCAGTATACGTATCAAATGCTTGCTCACAAGGTTCAGATCCCGTAGAAACACAAGCATGGTATACATTCATATTCCGTATTTCACCAAGCCCTAATAATGCTCCTAAGCTCTCTGTTATACGAATACTATTGTAATCGGCATTAGGTGTAATCGCTATATAATAACGTCCTAGCTTGTCCTGAACAACTTTAACTCGTCCTTCTGTATTATAAAAGCCGGTGTTACTTGAACCGCTTAAAACCGAAGTCCCATTATTTTTCGCGTCAACTGTAAAATAATGGCTTCCAAATAGCACGTTATTTACAACCCCTCCCAGCAATTGTCCAACACTTCCATTCAGTAATCCTCCTAATACTTCGTTATCAAAATCAACACGTATATAAGTAGTTGTTCCAGCTGTTTTCGGTTGGCTGAAGCCTAACTCTATATGGCCATTATAAGAACCTATTCCGACTGCCGTTCCAGAACTCGCCTCTAACGTAGTGTAAGTGTCATTATTTCCGTCAACGGCGTTAAAGGGGAAATTGGCGTATTCCGAAGAGATCACACTGGTCGCACAGTCTTTTTGACTAAGCATGTGATCTGTTGGATTTGGCGGAATTATAGGATTTGGATCAGGGCAGTTTAGTACTGGACTATTCGCTCCTCCATAACGTTCCACATTATAAACCCTAAGAGGCGAACTTGCTAAACTTAATCCAACAGAAGTGTTCACACCAATAGCCACTCTGTCAAAAGGTACTCCTGGCCCTATTGGAAGCGTTACGATTTCTCCATTACGTAGGAGACCTAAAAGATCAAGACCGTTGACCAATCCCCCTTGTAGCTTTTTAGAATAAACTACTTGATCTCCGTTATAAGCGCGAATCTCAAAACTACCTATTAAATTAAGATCGAGTAAGCTCCCACCACCTATTGCAAATTTTATTTTAAAATAATCTTGTGGAGCAGAGAGCCCATTAAAATAAAAAGTCTGGAAGACAGAACCTGCTACCTGTAAAGTTCCGGTACTGATAGTGGAATAATTATTTGGATCGCTATCTACAGCATTTTGAGGATTTTGAACCACGTCTGTTAGAGCCACACTTATTCCAGTGCTTTTACCAACATCTGTATAAGTGGCCAAACCACAAGAAGTTCCGGTTAAGGTAAAACCATTATGCACCCTCATTGATATTGTAGATGCAACATTCACTTCCGGAGGAAATGTAAGCCTAATTCTTACACCATTATAAGGAACTGTATTTTGTGGAGCAGCGACTGCTAAATAAAGCTCTCCGTTATTATCTCTTATAAAAGATGTTTCTATAGTGGCGCCTGTAATTTCAGTTCCCGCATCGCCTGCCGCAGCACCATTAGAAGCATTTTGATATAAACTAGCAATGATAATATCATTAGGTGTTCCTAGTAACTGACCTAAATTGAGGCCTAAGCCTGATTCCGTTAGCTCGGAAACTTTTATGAACGAAATAGCATTTCCCGTTTGCGCGGTAGGATACTTTAGCTGCAACCATGCATCTCCACCTGCCAGTAGGACGGTTCTTTGCGACGTCATTGTTGCGTAAGTGTCATCCGGTAACGCAGCGTTAGCAGGGTCTGTAACGCCTCCTCCAGCAAACAACCCAATTTGTACGCGTCCTGAATTAGGTGTCCACGTTGCATAAGTTTTATTTTGCCCATACCCTTTCCCGGCCATACCAAATACGGCAAAGAACACTGCTAACACAGTAAACACAAAATGGGAGAAAGATTTTCTGAACGTAAAAGTTGTTTCCATACAACAGCTTGTTAAGTAATATTCAACATCAAACTGAATAATTACCAATCATAGCTAAGCACCTCTACGGTAAGACAGAGAATGGGCATATAGGCGCCCAAGACTTCATTATAAACTGTTCCTCTAGTAGATAAGTGCTATAACAATAAATTAGTTTATTATTCGTTTATATTATTAGATCAAAGTGGAGTGTGACTATGCACAATTTCCCTTTGTCATTAATTCTTCTGATAAATGTCATACAAATGT
>DATMSZ010000162.1:0-2834 GCA_035565175.1 Pseudosphingobacterium sp. | reverse complement strand
CATCGTTGCAAGAAACTAAACCCTTAGGCTTCAAGCCTCGTTTCAAAGCAGGAATTACCAACAAAAAAGCGAGCGACGAAGATCTTCAAAAAAAATCGGAAACGGTGGCGCCAGCAGCAGAAAATACGAGGTCAGCAGAAGAAAAAGAAGCTCAAACTCCCCAAAAGCCTATGGGATTCAAACCTCGTTTTAAAGCCGGCGTAACGAAAAAGGTAACACCCGATGAAGAAAATATTTCCGCTATATCCCCAAAAGAAGCAACTATCGAAATAAAAACAGCGGAAGAGCAATCTTCTTTGCAAGATAAAATAAACCCCACTGTGGAAGACGAGACTAATACAACCGTATCTGATACCCCTCCTTCCAGTACTAAAGCCCCATTAGGTTTCAAACCAAGATTTAAACCTAAGAAAAAAGAGGAATAAACCTTCAAGGATAGTTATTAATCCTGTTGCGCTTTTATGACCCTCAACACATTTCCACCTAAGATTTTATAAATATCTTCTTCGCTATACCCACACTTAATAAGTCCTTCCGTTAGATTCGGATAGTCGGCAACATCGTCCAAACCAATAGGTGTTGATTCCATTCCATCAAAATCGGCTCCTAAAGCAACATGATCAATCCCTGCTATTTTCACAAGGTAAGTGATATGATCTATGATCAAAGAAAGCGAAGGTCTAAGTTCTTCCTTAGCTTTTTGGGGTAGCGAATTAAACTTTTTATCTACGGTAAGTTTAACAGTATCTACTTTACTTACATATTTTTCATATAGTAGAGACACCTTTTTTCGATAAGAAGGATCCAAAAAATCCGAGTAGAAATTAACACCTATAACGCCATTATTTTTTGCTATTGCCTTTATTTGTTTGTCCTTTAAGTTCCGGTAATGAGGATTAATTTGATATACGTCACTGTGGCTCACCACAACAGGCTTCGTACTGATCGCTAACACATCATAAAAGGATTGCTCACCCACATGAGAGAGGTCTATCATCATGCCTAACGTATTCATTCTTTCTACTACCTTTCGTCCAAAATCCGACAAGCCTACCTGTTTTGATTTTTTCTTTGATTCATCAGCGGCAGAGGACGCCCAATTAGTGCTATTGTTCCAGGTAAGCGTTAAGTAACGAACACCACGCTTATATAAACTATCTATACAATCCAAACGATTCTCGATCATATGGCCGCCTTCTACCCCAATCATGGCTACTAACTTACCTTGCGCAATTCCCTTCTCAATTTCTTGTATATTAGTGCCTAGAATAATACTCGAATCCTTTTTTATGATCCTGTTCAATGCATCAATTTGCTTATTTGCATAAACAAATGGTGCTTTCTTTTTCCCATCACACCAAACCGAAAAAAACTGAACATCTACACCTCCCTTTTTTAATCGCGGTAAATCCGTATGTCCTGTATAGATCGATTTCGTAATATCTTTTCCCTTCATTACGGATTCAGACAAGACATCGTTGTGCATATCCACAACAATCGCGTTTTTATGAACATTGTTTATTTGTTGTCCGTAAGACATGCCGATACTTAACGAGAGAAAAAACATTAGTTTAGTTTTCATTCGAATAACAATTATTTCTATTTACCTGTTCGTTGCAGCTTATCAGAATCTTAGATACATTTACTCATTAATTCGCAATATATCACTAATTATCATTATATTTAAAGCTTTTTTAACGGTAATAGATGCTTAGGATAGATACGCAAAAGCCACATACTTTAGTTTATTCGCTCTGTCAACACGAGTTTCTTGGCTATTTAATTGAACCCCATATTGTGCAATTAAATCCCAATGGAGAATTTTCACTTACGTATCAACGAATTTTTAGCAATACAGCAAAAGAATATGCTTCTGTACTAAATGAAAATGATATAAAAATCATTAAGCTTTTGGATGAACTCGATCAAACGGAGCTCATTAAGAAAATGCATAAAAAACCAATCCGACCACGGGAGTTTTTTAGTAAATTATTTGATAAAAAACTGTTTGATTATATCCGACCAAAAATAGACAAAAAGTTATCTACCATTTTATCTCTTCTAAATGACAAGCCTCTTTACCTGATGAGTAAAGAAGGGTGGCCTGTTGAGGAAAAATTGACAATAGCGAATGAGCCGGCATCTATACTTTTTCATTTTAGAAGAAACGCCGAAGAAACCCGTTATTTCCCAACAATAAAGTTTCAGGGCATGCGCATAGATTTTATGTATAAAAATGCGCAGGTCATCAGCAATGAACCGGCATGGCTTTTATTAGAAAACACTTTGTATTTCTTTGACCAAGAGCTTGACGGAAAAAAGCTATCCCCATTTCTAAATAAACGTTATATCAGTATCCCTAGAAATACAGAATATAACTATTTTGACCGTTTTGTCCGCTCTCTCATAACCAAACATCATGTGTATGCCGAGGGATTTGACATCAAAACCTATCAGCATGAGGCCTTCCCTATTTTAAAACTTATCCACAACCCTAGCGGTGATGCTTTTGCCCAACTTCAATTTAAATATGGCCCCTATATTTTTGATGCTGGAAGTGAACATAAAGTAACGGTGAGAATGGATTATGATGAATCAAACGATCACTATACCTTTCATCGCGTAAAACGTTCGCTACAATGGGAAGATCAGCATTTACAAGAATTAGTCAATTTGGGATTGCAAAAAACAGATCCCTTATTTAACAATCTAGGTGTTAAATCAACTAATGAAAGTAGTGAAATAAATAATGCGCACTTATTAATTAATTTGATAAACGTCAATCATGATTATCTGGTACAAAAAGGTTATCAATTAGAGCAAAAAACCGATAC
>DATMSZ010000161.1:0-6291 GCA_035565175.1 Pseudosphingobacterium sp. | reverse complement strand
CCTAACTGTTAGCTTGTCTACAAAAATATAATAAATTTACTTTTATTTTTAATAGTAAACAAAAAAAGGTGTGATTTTAACAATTTTTAACAACTATTTTCGTTGCCTTTATCATGATCGCCTTAAAGACGATAAAACCGCAATTTGTGGAGCCGAGCATGTAATGTTTTTAATAGAAAGATTATAGCTACATTTGCCCGATAAAAATGGAATTAAATAGTGGAGACAACTAAAGATTTTCATAAACTAAGTGGCGCAGGACTGTTAATTAGTTTAGGAGTAATATTTGGTGATATAGGTACATCACCCTTATATGTATTTAAAGCAATTATAGATGATAATATTATTACCACCGATTTAATTTATGGAGGTCTTTCATGTATTTTTTGGACATTAACGCTCCAAACTACTGTTAAATATGTCTTAATCACACTAAGAGCCGATAATAAAGGTGAAGGAGGAATTTTATCTCTTTTTTCACTTGTCAAAAGAAGGGCGAAGTGGCTGATATTTCCAGCCATGATTGGCGCTGCAGCACTCTTAGCTGACGGTATGATAACACCGCCTATTACCGTATCCTCTGCTATAGAGGGATTGAAAATTTATAACAAGGATTTACCAACGGTTCCGATTGTTATTGTTATAATATCTTTATTGTTCATTATTCAGCGTTTTGGAACGTCTGTGGTTGGAAGAGTATTTGGGCCACTTATGTTTATATGGTTCACCATGATGGGGGTACTTGGGTTTACTTATTTAATAGATTTGCCCGAAATAATAAAAGCTATTAACCCCTACTACGCAGCTCAAATTCTAATAAATTATCCTAATGCCTGGTTCATTTTAGGAGCGGTATTTTTATGTACTACGGGTGCCGAAGCTTTATATTCTGATTTAGGACACTGTGGACGATCAAACGTACGTATTAGTTGGATATATGTGAAGTTGTGTTTATTGTTAAATTACTTTGGTCAGGGAGTTTGGTTATCACAGCACCAGGGCACTTATTTAAACGACCAAAATCCATTCTATTTGCTAATGCCGGAATGGTTTTTAACAACAGGGATAACAATTGCTACTATTGCTGCCATCATCGCTTCGCAAGCAATGATTTCCGGTTCTTTTACGCTGATTTCGGAAGGGGTGCGTTTAAATATATGGCCTAAAGTGAAAATTAACTATCCTAGTAATCAAAAGGGACAGTTATATGTGCCATCCATAAATCTGCTGCTTTGGATTGGTTGTATGGTAGTTATATTGATCTTTAAAGAATCTCGGAACATGGAAGCCGCTTATGGCCTCGCGATTAATATTACATTTTTAACAACCACGATTCTGATAATTGCTTATCTGTTAAAAAAACACACGCCAAAATACTTAATAGTTTTATTTGCGATCATTTATTTAACAATTGAGATCGTCTTTTTAGCAGGAAATGTGGCCAAAATAACGCACGGAGGATGGCTTACCTTATTGTTGGCAAGCATTATTTTTGCGGTGATGTTGTGCTGGTGGTGGGCAAGAAAAATTAAGAATAATTTTGTTAGATATGTGGATATTGAAGGGTATTATCCTATTTTAAGTGAGTTGAGCGAAGATGAATCGGTGCCTAGATTTGCCTCTCAATTGGTATATCTGACAAGCGCTAATTTTAGATCTGAAATAGAGTCTAAAATCGTTTATTCTATCTTGCAGAAAAAGCCAAAAAGAGCCGATGTGTATTGGTTAGTGCATGTGGATGTTACAGATGAACCTTATACAAACGAGTATAAGGTAGACCATTTAATTGACGGTAAATTAATAAGAATTGATTTCAGACTGGGGTTTCGAGTAGAACAACGAATAAGTCTTCTTTTTCGTAAAGTGGTTGAAGAGCTTGTAAAGAATAATGAAGTGGAAATTACGAGCAGATATAAAACATTGCAGAAGTATAATATGGTAGGTGATTTTAGATTTGTTGTACTTGAGAAGGTAGTGTCAAGATCTAATAACCTCAAATTTACTGAGCGAATGATTATGGATGTTTATAATATGTTGCATAGGTTGAGTTTATCCGAAGAGAGAGGATTTGGATTGGATTCAAGTTTTGTGACAATTGAAAGGGTTCCTTTAGTTGTTTCTGGTACTAAAGAGATTGAAATTAAGCGGGTATATTGGAAAGAATAGCAGTACTTAAAGAGTAAATGGGGAAATGAATGCGCCGATAGTTTTTCAATACACTATCGGCGCGTTTTTTATAAACTTTATTCTTATTGCGCGATTAGCAAGAAATAATTTTTCTTTCCTTTTTGGGCAATGAGGTACTTTTTGTTCACAAGATCCTGTGAAGTAAAGATATGTTCGAGATTATTTATTTTTAATTTATTTACAGAAACGCCTCCTCCTTGGATCATTTTTCGAGATTCTCCTTTTGATGGGAATACGGCGGCATGCGTGGATAGCAAATCCACCACGTTAACACCCGCCAATAGGTCCTCTTTTTTAATCACAAATTGTGGTACACCGTCAAAAACATCTAATACTTCGGCGTCGTCTAAATCATTCAAGAACTCCAAGGACCCACCTCCAAATAAGAATTCTGAAGTTT
Source organism: Pseudosphingobacterium sp. (assembly GCA_035565175.1). Classification (GTDB taxonomy): domain Bacteria; phylum Bacteroidota; class Bacteroidia; order Sphingobacteriales; family Sphingobacteriaceae; genus Olivibacter. The sequence continues at coordinate 3,704 of DATMSZ010000161.1, read as the reverse complement.
TAATGGCTGTTTGATAAGCGGCATCCGAATGTGTTCTGATAGTGATATCTTGTGCTAAAGCCTTTTGAACGATACGTAGATGCGGGGCCGCATCATGCTCATTTATTATTGCATCAATTTCTTCTTTAGGTTTTAAAGTGAAAATTTTGATCCAATTTTTAGCATCCTCATCACTTGCGTTTAGCCAAAACTGATAATACTTGTAAGGTGAAGTTTTTTTCGGATCTAGCCAAACTGCACCACTTTCGGTTTTTCCGAACTTGGTTCCATCCGTCTTTTTTATAAGCTGTGTTGTCAGGCCATAGGCTGTACCACCTTCTTGCCTGCGAATAAATTCCGTTCCTGTAACAATGTTTCCCCATTGGTCTGATCCACCCATCTGAATTTTACAGCCCTTATGTTTCCATAGATAATAAAAATCGTAACCTTGAATAAGCTGATAGGAAAATTCAGTAAAAGAGAGACCATTTTCACCTTCCAAACGCTTTTTTACGGAATCTTTAGCCATCATATAATTAACGGTAATAAGTTTTCCGACATCTCTTATGAAGTCTAAAAATTTAAAATCTTTAAACCAGTCATAATTGTTTACTAAAATTGCGCCGTTTTTCTCGGTGGTTTCAAAATCTATAAATTTGCGTAATTGCCTTTCTAAGCTAGATACATTGAATCTAAGCGTTTCTTCATCCAATAAGTTACGTTCAGCTGACTTGAAAGATGGATCACCAATCATACCTGTTGCGCCGCCTATTAAGGCAACTGGCTTATGTCCTGCTCTTTGAAAGTGAATGAGCGTCATGATTTGGGTTAGGTGACCAACATGCAGTGAATCTCCTGTTGGATCGAAGCCGATATAACCAGAAGTCATTTCTTTGCCTAACTGTTCTTCTGTGCCCGGCATTATGTCTTGCAGCATGCCCCTCCAACGTAATTCTTCTACAAAATTCATTTTCTTATTTTTACTATACTATATATTTTAACGTGCAAACTTAGCATTATTTTTCTATTTATAGGAGATTGGCTGCCAAGTCAATTGTTGTGAAATTGGCATAATAAATGTATATTCACCTAAGATTACGTATAATGTAGAGAGATTAAGATTATAAGCTAATCAATAGAAAAATAACGATATGAATTTCCTTTCACATTTCTATTTCGAGAGAAAAGCCAATGATGCGCAGCGTACCTTAGGTTCTGTGTTACCAGATCTTTTAAGAAATATGGATCGAGATATTCGTATTTTTCCTGAGAAAGATCCCACTGCATACATCAAGGATGAAAAGTTGGCGAAAATTTATAAGGGTTGGATTCGCCATATTGAAACAGATAGAATCTTCCATAACAGTGTTTTTTTTATAGATAAAACGCAACAATTAAAAGCTCACCTTATGCCTGTTGTTTCCAATACGCAGGTGCGTGGTTCCTTTTTGTCGCATATTGCTCTTGAACTTTTATTAGACCGACAGTTACTTAACGATAGTTGGTTGCATGAAGACGATTTTTACAATCAATTAAGTGAAATAGATAAGGAAAGTCTAAAACTTTTTCTAGATATCGCTGGCGTTGAAGACTCCTCTACGTTCTTGATTTTTTTTAACAGCTTTATCGCTGATAAATATTTGGGATCTTATAGGAACATGGCGCAAGTGGCTTATGCACTTGATCAAATATGTAGGAGATTTTGGCCGAAAGGACTCGGAGAAAACAAAAAAATACAACTTACCGCTGCATTGAATGACTATGAGTTGGAATTGACGCACAATTACAAGTCAATTTTTAATGAAATCTCAGATTACCTCAATAAAAAGCACCCATAAATCAAAATACGTAGGTCGTCTTTCTAAGTAATAAAAATAATTTTTTTATGTTTGGACCTTATTTATTTATTGGGTCTGTTTAGCATAAACGTTATACCTTTGCCTTCGAGATTGCTCCGGTTGAGCAACTTTAAACCCATAAATAATTAAATTTAATCAAGAATGAAATTTACTAACTCCATACTTTATGTCAAATAAACTTTTCCGCAAAAAAACTGTCGAACAGATTCAGCATGATTCTCTTCATGCAAGTGGCGGAGGCCTAGCAAAGGTTCTTGGAGTGAAAGACTTAGTTTCTCTTGGTATAGCAGCGATCGTAGGTGCGGGTATTTTTAGTACTATAGGCTTGGCAAGCTATAATGGAGGGCCGGCAGTTTCACTTTTATTTGTCTTTACTGCTGTTGCATGTGTTTTTACCGCCTTATCATATGCGCAGTTCGCAAGTACAGTGCCTGTTTCGGGAAGCGCCTACACCTATGCATATGTCGCTTTCGGAGAAATTTTCGCATGGATTATAGGGTGGGCGTTGATCCTTGAATATGCCGTTTCTAATATGGTGGTTGCTATTTCATGGTCGGAGTATTTTGTCAGTATGCTCAAAGGGTTCGGCATTACGATCCCTTCATGGCTAACAACTTCATCAGAAGCTGCCTATGAAGCTTTTAACAAATTAAATAAAGATGGGATCGAGCTATTGAGCACGTCGGAAAAGGCCGCTGCCATGACCTATCAGAATGCCCCACACATCGGCGATTTTGCATTGATATGTAATTTGCCTGCTGGTTTGATAACTTTTCTGGTAACCTGGCTGGTATATATCGGTATCAAGGAGTCGAGAACTGCAAGCAATATTATGGTGATTCTAAAAGTAAGCGTTGTATTGCTTGTCATCATCGGTGGTGCCTTTTATGTGAAGCCAGATAATTGGACCCCATTTGCTCCAAACGGTATGAAGGGGGTTTTAAGTGGTGTGGCTGCTGTGTTTTTTGCTTTTATAGGTTTCGATTCTATATCCACCACAGCAGAGGAATGCAAGAATCCGCAAAGAGATTTACCTCGAGCAATGATTTATTGTTTGTTAATATGCACCATATTATATGTAGCAATTACGCTGGTGCTTACAGGGATGGTAAACTATAAAGAGTTAAATGTAAATGATCCGCTGGCCTTCGTTTTTCAATCTACCGGATTGGACTTTATGGCAGGTGTGATATCTGTTAGCTCTGTTATCGCGATAACAAGTGCTTTATTGGTTTTTCAACTTGGGCAACCTCGCATTTGGATGACAATGAGTAGAGATGGATTGTTATGGCCGAAATTTTCTAAAATACACCCAAAATATAAAACTCCTGCCTTTGCTACTATAATAGCAGGAGTAGTGGTTACAGTTCCTGCCCTTTTTTTTAAAATGGATTTTTTTGTTGATTTAACAAGTGTAGGAACTTTTTTTGCATTTATATTGGTTTGCGGGGGTGTGTTATACTTAGATCACAAAGGTATTTCAAAGCAATCTAAATTTCGTGTACCTTATGTAAATGGTAAGTTTATTGTTGGCATTGCTTTAATAGTAACGCTGTTAGGATTGTATATGTATGGTGATACAGTTGCCACTGAATGGAGGTCTCTTTCAGTAACAGACATCATCAAACATAAATCGCTTACCATCATTTTTTGGCTTACTTGGATCGCTTTGGCGATTGCAAGCTATAAATATAATTTTTCTACACTGCCTATAGCCGGCATTCTTGTTAACTTATATTTAATGACTGAATTAGGCGCAAGTAATTGGATTATTTTTGCAATATGGTTGCTCATTGGGCTGGTCATTTATTTTTTATATGGCTATAAAAAATCAAAGCTAAACAAACAAAACTCGATTGAGCAAAA
>DATMSZ010000160.1:0-33042 GCA_035565175.1 Pseudosphingobacterium sp. | reverse complement strand
ATTTTAGAAGGAGGGTTGGCCCCAAATGCCGTTGTAATGAGCTGGCGCGGAGAAGCCGGTGGAATAGAGGCGGCGCGGCAAGGACATAAGGTAATCATGACACCCGAGAAATTTCTTTATTTTAATCACGCTCAATTTTTAAAAGACGATTCTTTAACGGCCGCTAGATATTTACCCCTGCCAGATGTTTATCATTATGACCCAATACCTAAATCTTTGGATAATGAGGCGGCCTCCAATATCTGGGGCGCTCAAGGCAACCTCTGGAGTGAATACGTAGCCAGTCCCGCCAAAGCCGAATACATGCTCTTTCCGCGTTTAGATGCATTGAGCGAAATTTTATGGACGCCCAAAAGTCAGCAGCATTACACCGATTTTTTGAACCGCTTACGCGAGCAGTTTAAGCGCTATGATCTGATGAAAGTTCATTACAGCAAAAGGTATACGCATATAAAAAACTAAGGGTTGTTGTTATGTGGCTTCGTTGTATTATCAACACTCTTTTGTGTTATCCGCTGTAAAATTTCCGAAAGCGTAAGCCCATAAAGTACAAAGGTTAAAAATACAACAAATCCGGGCTGCAATGCTGTGTTGTTGGTTGCTATGCTTGTAAACGACTCTTCTTTTATGTTAAGATCTGAAAGCTGGCTATTCAACAAGCTATTCAATCCGATATAGGTCATCATCATTGCTACCACCATCACATCCGCCATACTCCACTTACCCGATTTGAAAGCAAAGAAATACACCACCTTGTTTGCCCTTATTTTTTCATTGAGGATGTATATCCCCGAGCAGATTAGCTTTCCTAACGGAAACAAAACACTGAAAGTAAAAATAAGAAAACCAATAATCACGGAATCAAATTCTGCATTCTTTACGAGAACAAACACCACATCGATGATACTTTTACTCTGAAAAAATAATATCTGATTTTCAAAAATAAGGTGTTCGCCCAGCAGGTGGAAATCTATCTTTTCAAGCCTGGCTTCCACTTCAATCATCACCGAAGAGACACCCGTTGCCAATACAATGGCCGCCGCTATGAGTGAATAAATAAACAAAGGCGCATGGAGTTCTTTGCGATTTCTCAATATCCGCCAAAGTGCCAGAAATAAAAGTACACCAACAAACAAGGCAGAAAAATACATATAACCTCGAAAGCGGACTTTTTCAAATAGTTCGCTTGTCTTTTTTTCAAATGATTGCGCGCTATTAACATTATATTTTTTAAATATGGCGTGAGTAACCTTTCGTTGAGCGTTCATGGAACTATCAAACGTAGATTCCGTTAAATCTTCGATTTTCTCGCCCGCTAAATTTTTAAGTGTTCTCTTTGTAGATGGTTTGCTGATCTCATTTACAATTGTCAGCGCAAATTCTGGTACCTGCTCATGGAGCTTTTCTTCATTTACAAAAATATTCACGGCAGCTTTTCTGATTTTTCCTCCGATACTTTTCTGCTTCTCATTAATCGTGGCAATTGCTTTATCAATCATTGCATGAAGAATCTTTTCTATCTCTTTCTGCAGATCCGCTTTTTCTTTAGGTGTAAAATTGAAGTTCTGTATCTGGTGATCAACTATCTTAATGACCTTATCTTCCCATTTGTCGATTGAGAGCAGGCCAAACGCTACGCTGTTCACCGTGCTATAGTCTTCCATTACTTCCTTCTGATAGTGCGACAGATTAACCTCCTTATAGCCACAATAAATCATGGCTAATAACACAATCCCTAAACCAGCATGAAATAAATAGTTTGTTTTTTTTAACATAGAATGTTTTTATAACATTGGATAGCTTAATAGGTTTTTATAATCCTTATTTTGTTGGATTATCCATTCTTTGATATCTGCAAAAAAGTATGTTATTACGGTTATTGCAAGAAAAATTAATTTCTGTTTAAGTATTTCATGATTTCGATACCCAATTCTTCCGCTTCCTGTTCTCTTCCATGAGGCAAACTGATCCACATCGTTGTTGCGGGCGGCCTCAATACTCTTGTTATTGATAAAGGTTTACGCCCGTCACTAAAGTAAATATGATACACAACCAGATTGCGGACAGCATGCTCACTAATTTCCAAATCGACGCCGTTAAGTTCTAAATTAAACCAACCACAATCAAATATATTTGTCATATTCCAAAAAGTCTCCGAAGATAAATGATATTAATTATTAGTCAAACATCAGGCCATTATCGCTTATTTCGATAGTGGTAAAATAATTTTTCGTTTTAAGTAATCGTTCACTTGGAAGTGCCTGTTATCAGGTAATAAATACCTTACATCTTAAAAATCATTATAAATACGCATTCTATCCAAAGAACAATTTATTTTCCAAGATGTTTATTGACATAGATAAAGACAGATAGGCCTAATTACCAAAAAAGGGGTACTTTTTTTAAGCACCCCTTCACTTTCACACACACACACATCACTCTGTTTATTCAATGGAATTAAAGGTTAATTTACAATAAAAAGCCCAGCAATTTGGAGCACAGCTTCTTTGGAAAGCGCTTCATCAAATGCCTCCGTAGCAGCGTTAACACTAATCTTTCCGCCTACGCCGTTGAGCGATGTAATGTCGGCACCTGCCTGTACTTTGTTGTCTTCCCCAGCATAGACCGGATCTACTGCACCCACGCCAGTATCGTTCGCTCCAGTAATCCAAGGTTTTAGATTGGCTGCAGCACCACCTCTTGCCCTACGCATCTGCCGAATATGTGATGCGTGGCGAGCTTCAACAGAATGTATATTCAAGGCATAACGAAGAATGTCATCATTCTCCATTAAATTGCCGGCCTGCCCTTTATAAGCTCTTACTCCGGTATCTTCAAAGGCATTAGCGACCGCCAAAAAAGTGTCATAATTCGTAAACACGTCCGAAAAAGCACCGCCTGCCGTAAAATCGAAGGTTGGTTTTGTCACCGCCGCTGATCCCAGGGCGCTTTTGAGAAATGCCACATGCTGATCTTCGTGATCTTTGATGACCGTAATGGCTCCTCTGGCGGTAGGGTTGGGGATTAATCCTCCGGCTGCTAATCCCTTCGTGTAAAATTCGGCCTCCAGATACTCAAGCGTCAAGGCAAAATTCAGTACATCTATTATTTTTTGAGGAACGGTTTGTCCATATGCCTTTGTAAACATACTACCCATCGCAAGCGGTAAGCTCGCAAGCGTTATCTTTGCTCCAAAAGAGCTTAAGGCTTTAATAGCAGCGCGGCGCGGATTTAATCTTTCATGGATTTCAGCATCCACATTTTCGATGTTTTTAAATATTTCAAAAAGATTCATAGTAGTTCAAATTAGTAAGTAGGTAAATCCCTTGCGTTAATTTTTGTCTTAATAAAAGGAGCGGCAGCGGTAAGTACCTTAGAAGGACTTAGTGATTTTTCCAATCCGTTCATATCAATGACATCGCTGCCCGCGAAGCTTCCATTCTGAATTAAATCGCGTATTAATGCAGCGTGTCTTGCCTCTACTGACACAATTTTACCGGCTAATAAAAGATATTCTCCCTTCTCGATTAACTGACCGGCACCATTATAAGCGGAAACTCCTAAGTCTTCAAACGCTTTGGCGGTAGCAAGCACGCTATCTCTGCTACCAAAGTTTACAGAAGAAAAATCGACTTCGAGACCTGGTATCGCACTTGTTTGCAATGCTGCTTTGAAGAATTCGCGATGGGCTATCTCGTGGTCACGAATGTCGGTTAGTAACGCTTTTTCCAAATCTGAAATCCCACTGTAAGGGCTTTCTGCAACCTTTGTATAAAATGCCGCCTCCAATTGTTCAAGTGCATAGGCATAATTTAAAATTGCTATATCTCCTTTTCCCAAATAAACCCCCTCATCCATTCCAGGGAAATCATCATCTTTATTACAACCTGTAACAGCTATGGCTGTTACGGCCATGCTTGCGCCGGCATATTTCAAGAAAGAACGTCTCTTTAAAGATGTGATTGTTAAGTTTTCTGTACTATACAGAGTTTCTTTTTCTTTTGAATAATGATCATTCATAGGTAACTGATTTTAGTATTCCATTTAATTAAAAAGATATACGATAATAGTTGATGCTTGGATTTGCCAATGACTTTTTTATTTGTTTTTTTATTAAACACACAAGAAAAATCAGCCATAGCAAACCGAAACAAAAAAATACTCGTATATTCCACCAGACAAAAGATTATATGTTTTTTAAAACAAGACCAAACAACATACATTAATTGGTACCTCTACCCAGTTATACCGATGAACAACTGGTTCTTCTACTGAAACGTAAGGACCAACGTGCGTATCTTTATCTTTATGATAATTATGCCAGTGCTTTATTTGGTATAATCAAGCGGATAATTGGAGATGGGGAAGAAGCCAATGACGTATTGCAAGAGTCATTTGTAAAAATATGGCGTAATATTTTACAGTATGATACGACGAAAGGCCGCTTGTTTACTTGGATGATAAACATTGCCCGAAACACGGCGATCGATTATAAGCGGTCCGGTCAATCTAAAAAAGACGAGCGAACGAATAGCTTGGACGAAACAGAAGGTACTACAATAGATGAAAATCTCGTTACCTATATTAAAATCGATCATTTGGGCCTACAGAAAATAATAGATCGCTTAGCAAGCGATCATCGTATAATTATTGAGCTGGCCTATTTTCAGGGATATACGCAAGATGAAATTTCTAAGAAGCTTAATATTCCCTTAGGAACCGTTAAAACAAGAGCTCGAGCTGCATTGGCTCAGCTAAAGCAAATACTGAATTAAATTGGATATTAAAGAATACATATCGTCAGGGGTTATTGAAACATACGTGCTCGGAATGGCAACGGATGAAGAAATCCATGTGCTGAAAGAGTTATGTTCGAAATATCCGGAAGTTCAGCAAGCATTAGATGAAGCCGAAGCAACAATGGGTAGATTGGCTTTGGATGGCCAGGAGCAACCCCCGGCAGCATTAAAATCAGCGATCTTAGACACATTGGTAAACGAAGGCTTAGTAGATGGCTTCATGCAAAAACCAGTAGATGATGACTTTCAAGTTAGAAAGTCGACCAATTGGTATGCATTGATGGCAGCTGCGTGTGCTTTGTTGTTAGTTATCGGTGTCATTTATCATATAAATACGGTAAAAGAGCTTAAATCAAAATTATCGGTTCTTACGGCTCGCGAGCGAAATCTCTTGGTAGAAAACATAAACTTCAGGGAACAACTTATAAATAAAGAAGAGGAAATCATGATAACGGCTAGAGCTTCCGTTAGCAAATATAACCTTGCGGGAATTCCGGGGCATGAGCATAGCTCTGCCACGCTCTATTGGGATAAAGTCACAAAAGAGGTATTTCTCCTGCCACAAAATCTGTCCGTTTTGCCAATGGGTAAGCAATACCAGTTATGGGCTATTGTTGATGGGAAGCCAGTAGATGCAGGGGTTTACACAAAAGACAATTTTACTGTTTTACAGAAAATGCGTTCTACTGAACGTGCAGAAATGTTCGCTATTACGATAGAGAAACAAGGTGGCGCAGAGCAGCCTACATTAGATCAAATGGTCGTTGCGGTTAAACTTTAGGCCCATCGGTCTGCTTGAGAGCGTTCGCTTAACGTCATCCGTTAGCGCGAAAGCTTAGAAAAGCTTGGCTTCAGTGTTGCGTTTGCGTATTTCTTCCTCGGTTTTTGGCATAAAGTTTTCTTTGACATTTTCTTCTGCAACGGCCTGAATCTGTTCGATGAATGGGCGTAGACTAGTTTCATACTCATCGAAGGCAAGCTTATGATTGCCGGCATGTTTATGCAGGGCTTCAGCAACGGCCGCGGCGCCACGCATGGACAAGGAGGCGCCTTGTCCGGCGGCGGGTGAGGCGCAGTAAGCTGCATCGCCAACGAGCGTTACCCTGCCTTTTGACCAGGACGGCATTTTGATCTGACAGAATTTATCAAAATAGAAGTTTCCTGATCGCTGGGTTTCTTCGAGTAATTCCGCTGTTCGCCAGCTTTGTCCTGCAAATTGCTCTAGGATGATCTGTTGCTGCTGTGCAGTATTGTTATAATCATAGGGGATCTCTTTTTCTGAAATGAATGTGAATATGATATCAGTCTTGTTATTGTAAGCATTAACCATGACCGATTTGTATGGAACGCTAAACATTTGCATGGTCTTTTGCGGAACGAGTAGCTTGTTAACAATGCTAATGGAAAAGTACGCTTCCAGAAAATGCGCATAGTCGTTTTCTGGGCCAAACCAAAGTTTTCTTATCCCGGAGTGTGAGCCATCGCAGCCAAACACCAAATCGAAGGCATCCGGGCTGCTGTTCTTGAAGGTAACATTAATGCCCTTATCGGTTTCATCGAGGGAAGTAACATGGTCGTTGAATACGAATTTTACTTTATTTCTCAAGTCGCCTAACATTACCTCCACAAACTTATCACGTTCGATCTCGATATCGTCGCTTGAGGTGTCTTTGTTAATAACGATAGTTCCTTCCGTTATATCATCGGCGTTTTTATATTCGATCCGATCTACACGCAGACGGTGTGATTTAAGCTGGTGATACAAGCCCATGCGTTGGGCAATTTCGATGGTAGGCCCGACCAAATCAATCGCACCGCCCGCGGTGCGGGGGGCCTCTGCGAGTTCTACAACAGTTACCCTGTAACCAATTTTATTCAGCCACCATGCGGTAGACAGTCCGGCTATACTTGCGCCAGAGACAAGCACATTTTTATTTTTTATGAGTTTCATGCTTTTTCTGATTAAAGCACAAAGCTCCGTACTTTGATGCTATGAGGATAGAACAATTGCGACAAAATCGCTACCAAAGCGTTTTTTCTGAGCCCTCATCTTTCTTGCAAAAGCCGCTGCGGTTATTCCGCTGTAGCGTTTGAATTCCCGGTTCAGGTGAGACTGATCCGAATAGCCAAGCTCATGCGCCAAACTCGCAATACCCGTATCTGGCTCACACCACAAATGGTCGCGGGCCTGCTCAAAACGTATCAGGCCCGATACGTCCTTAATGGTATGGCCCGAGGAAGCCTTAAACTTCCGCTCCAAGGTCCGTACCGTAGCATGGGCAGCAGCAGCCACAGAACTTACCGGCAACCTTCCATTTGCTTCAAGCATGGCTCGGCCAGCTTTCAACAACACGTTCTGGGAAGCTGTAGGGGAGCCGACATTAATAAACCAATCTTTCACATAATTCAGTCCCTTATCAATATCTCCTGCCTCGACCAAGGTCTTTAGGCCAGTTTGCAAGTTGGCAATGGGATGCTCAAAAACAGGTATAGGACTTTTATCCGCTGGCAGCTTAAGCAAATCGAATACCGCCCAGGGAAAGCACTTAATGCCAATAATCTGTAAACGATCCTTTACATAAAAATGGATCGGTTTCCCCAACAGGCCAACGATAAATGGCGAGGGTAGCAACACAAGACTGCCTTCATGCATGATACTACAGCCGCTGCCGAAATAAAAGATGATCTCGGCATGGCCATCAGGCAATACCTCAAACGTACTAGGCGGGGCACCGAAATTTTTCTCAAGATACCAGAAGCCCCGTATCACATCCTTTAGTTCATTAGGTGGTTCAAGTTCTTTATGTTGCATGGTTAAATATAAGAGGATTGACGTCGAATCCGAAAACACCGTGAAAACATTTATTCACTCCATATATAAAAACCTTCAGGCTATGGATTTTGGCCAGTTACAAGGAGATAATCATCGCTTATTTTTAAGGATACCTATAAATTTGTTAAGGTATACGCTTGAAACATCATAATAGAGGATTGTCATCAGAATTGCCGGAATAACATATAGTATCTCAAATCGAAAAAGGTAAAGCAATAACCGAAGATCACCCCGCCCATTATATAAAAGATAGGATAGTTATTCTGATAAAAAGTTTATCATTCAATAAGGTTAGCCTATCGGGTTTCGGATGAAAGTAATCGGTAATTTCAGTCCCAAGGTATTCCGCTAGTACAACTACTTAGAAATGCTTAGTTTCGGTGTTGCATTTGTAGATTTCTTCTTCAGTTTTTAGCATAAAGTTTTCTTTTACTAAAAAGTGGCATAAATTAGAGGCGTTAGAAAAATAAATTTAAGCAGTGGAAGAATATATGGTGAGTTCCTTTTTAATGATTGGCCAGTCAAACATGGCCGGACGCGGATACATTAAGGATGTTAAGCAAATCTACGATGAGCAGATCAAGATGCTGGTAAACGGTCGTTGGCAGACGATGACAGAACCCATAAACTTTGATCGACCAACTGCCGGGATAGGACTTGCTGCATCGTTTGCAGGAGCATGGAGATTGGCAAATGAGAATGAACAGATTGGACTGATTCCATGCGCAGATGGAGGATCCAGTTTGGATGATTGGGCCGTTGGCGGGACACTCTTCGAAAATGCGTTGTTTCAGGCTAAGATGGCCCTGCGAATAAGCAAGCTCAATGGAATATTATGGCACCAGGGTGAAAACGATAGTTTTGCGGGGCGTTCCACTGTCTATCACGATAAATTGAGCGTCATTATCAATGCCCTCCGGCATGAGCTTGATGCGCTCGAAATTCCCCTTATTGTTGGGGGGATCGGTGAATTTTTAGATAGTGGTAGGTATGGAAAATATTTTACGGAATATCGCCAAGTCAACCAAGCACTTCAGGAATTTGCTGAGACAGAGCCAAATGTTTACTTCGTTACCTCCAAGGGCCTTACGGCGAACGATGACGGGCTACATTTCGATGCAGTTTCACAACGTAGATTTGGGGTTCGCTATTATGAAGCCTACTCCAAAAAGAAAAGTGTTTTGGAACCGCTTCCCTCGGAAGACGATTTGGTGACGATAATACAGGACAGGCCCCTGACAAAAACAGAGAAGGTTGCCCTGTTGGAGATCCGTTTTGCTGGCGGTAAAATGCCACTGAACGAGTTTGAAGAGCAATTTGCTATCCTAAATAAATGACCACTAAATATGAGGTTGTCAGTAACCTGATTTTGGCTAACCGTTTTACCACAGCAGAAATTGCAGAATACGCCAGTGTTTCAGAAAATTTCGTTGAAAAAGTCCGTGCTGATTTAGCTAAAAAGAAGAAGAATTAACAATCTGCGTTGATAGATATAGTGAAGCCGGTCCTCTTTTTAGAGACGGCTTTTTTGTTCTCTTAGTCTTCGGTGCGAAAATCTTCATTTGTTATACATGCTTTGGAGATATAAGCAATTGCTTTGGTCATATCCACTGTAATCTAACCTTCTCTAAGTTCGTTTAATATCTCGCTGATGACTTAAATTATGCCGTCTTTTTTGATGATTTTATCATGGTTTTTCACTAAGCGCTGCCTCTAAAACAGCTCTATTATTTTCGCCCCATTGCTCCAAATCTTTTATTATCGGCAACAGACTAAATCCCAAAGGTGTTAGCTGATATTCAACTTTAGGAATTTTAGTGTCGAAAGAAAATTTATCTACAAATCCATATTTTACCAATTCATCCAATTGCTTGTTCATTACCCGCCTGTCCACCGCTATTTTCTTCTGCAATGCTCCTGGTCTTTTTATCTGCTCTGAAATATAATAGATAAGCATCAGTTTCCACTTGCCATTTAAAAGTTCCTTAAATATGTGCAGGCCGCAGTCAGTTCTAATAGGGAGTTTTTTTTTGTACATCGCTTGGTCAATCAATTGTCATAGCAAGTACGCACAACTTTGTGCGTACTTGCTATGAGGTAAGTAATGAAATAATTTTGTGTCAAATTATAAATAGACAATGATCAAATTTACGTTTTTAGTACAAAAATTACCCGGTATGAGCCTTGAAGAATTTGTGGATTATCACAAAAATCAACACGCTCCTTTATTCTGTTCCATCCCTGAAACAGAACTTTACGTTAGAAAGTATGTAGTTAACCACCCTATAGTAGCTGAAGGTTTTCCTAAGCCTTTATACGATGCTGTAGTAGAAATCTCGTTTGACTCGTTTGAGGATTTCAACACCTTCTTCAATTCAGAAAATTATTTAACAAAGGTTCATCCCGATGAACCCAATTTTTTTGATACTGCAAACTATATTGCAATGGCAACCAATGAAACAATCATTAAAGCTGGTGCATAATTAATAACCTTATCAATAACGCACATTTGACTAATGGGGTAGATGTGCGTTATTGATTTACAGGATAACGAATTAGATTAGAAAAGAATTGGCTCAATTATTTTTTATCAACAGCGGGCGTTGTCGCATTCATTGGTTTTGATCTTATGGTCGATATGTTACGCTTTTATTAACCAAATAAATGGTTGAACTGATAAACAAAAACTACGAATTATAGAGACTGAGGAACCATTGTGTAGTTTCCTTTCTTGAACTCTCAGGGCCAATTTCCAGTCGCTTTGCATAGATCTGCTTTGATGTGCCACCCGCGGGATAGCGCAGCTTGTCAGCGCCATCTGTTGCTGCTAGATATATTTCCTCTGCGATCTCTGCGGGCTCAGTTGACTGATTAATTCCACCTAGCATCTTTCGTATCACACCTTCATATAAGGGGTGAGTCACTACATCTGCTGAGGTAAATAATTGGGTTTTGGTCGCATCAGGGGATATCGTCTTGACACCTATATTGAATATGGACAGCTCAATGGACAGGCATTCGCTGAATCCTTCTAGTGCCCACTTTGTGGAATTGTAGACGCTACTTAAAGGAAATCCGGTAAGACCGGCCATTGATGTAGTATTAATAAACAGTCCACCTTTTCGTTCCCTAAAATGCGGAATAAAACTTTTTATGACCTTTAATGGCCCAAGAACATTGGTATTGAACTGCTGATAAATAATATCATCGCTCAACGCTTCAACTGGGCCAAACAGGCCGTGTCCCGCATTGTTCAACACGACATCTACCGGACCGCTTAAAATAGCGGATTGAATTGCTTCGTTGATCTGTTCGTCGTTTGTAACGTCCAAGGCTAAAATGATCACATGCTCAAGTTTGTTAAGTTCGGTCTCCGCTTCGGGATTTCTCATAGTTGCAATCACTTTCCAACCTTTTGCGTGAAATAGCTTTGCTGTTGCCTTGCCGATGCCAGAAGAGGCACCTGTAATAAAGATCGTTTTCATAAGAATTATTTTTAATTATTGATAACCAAAAGTATAGTGAAATAAGTATATATTTGATATCTGTATCCTAAAGTATACTTAGTATTAAGATTATACTCCGAAAGGCGTCTTATGAAAGAAGAAAACCAACAAGAGAAATTTCGGTCGAAGATCAAGGCCATTCAGGACACCATGTTCGTGCTGGGAGGAAAATGGAAGATCCCGTTGATTTTGTCTATATATAGTGGAAATAAGCGGTTTAACGACATAGCAGCCTCCATCCCGGGCATAACCAATCGTGTACTATCTAAGGAATTGAAGCATTTAGAAGTAAATTTCCTGATTGAACGAACAATCATTGCAGATTACCCGGTTAGGATTGAGTATATTATTACACCTTACTGTTTAACCATAGAGGAAATCGCAGCCCCTTTAGAAAGATGGGGAAAAAACCATCGAAAAAAAATTGGCGGCAGTGTATTGTAGCGGATTACAAAAAGCGAAAGTTACCACTTTCCTTACTTTATTACGCAGGTAGAGAAAGGGGTATTCAGGGTTTTGAGTTGATTATCGGCGATAGGGGATAGTCCTCAAAAAATTAGCTGTTTTATGGCAGACAGATAATTTCGGCCGACATTAATCTCTACATCGTTTGGTAAAGTCACAAATAATTTGGAGATGTCTTTATATAAAGTCATGATATGCTCAACATTAACGATATAGGAGCGATGTATCCGGATAAAACGGTTATCCAGTTTTCGTTCTATACTCCCGATGCCAAAAGAACTTAAATACGAGTGGTTATCAAGTGTATAGATCCATGTATAATCTCTCTCTGCTTTAAAATAGGTGATATCATGAATGGCAATGCTTTGAAGTCGCCTACCATTTTCAACGAGTATACGGGTAGGCAATTCGTTCTTCGCCAACGAGAATAGAAGATTTCCGTTCATTAAGGTGATATCATACCATTTTAAGTATTTTTCCAGCGCAAGATGTAAGCGATCCATGTTATAAGGTTTTAGCAAATAATCGATCGCATTATGCTCAAAGGCTTTTATGGCGTGCACTTCTGTTCTACTGGTGAAAATTACCGGAGGTACATGATCCACATTTGCCAGTACCTTAAATGCATTCTGCCCAGGTAAATCCGTATCTATAAAAAGCAGTTGTGGCGCTCGGGCATTAATGTATTTTACGGCTTCCAAGCCATTGGAGCATGCACCGGACACGTAAAAAGAAGGGAAAAGCCGCATAGATTCGCAAATCAGCGTACGCTGTGTGTCATCAGCATCTACAATGAGTACAGATATCTTGTTCATGATTTTCGGTTATTACAGCACAAAGATAAGGGTGCGTGTAATATTCGGATCTGACATTTGTCAGGATCTTAATCAGGACGTTTAATAACTTGCTTTCTAATTCTGCTCAGGCTATCCTGATGGATGCCCAAAAAAGAGGCAATATATTTTAAAGGGATTGTCTGTACTATTTCGGGCTGCTGCTGGAGCATCTTCTGATAACGTTCTTCTGCGGTAAGGCATACGGCATCGATCTGCATATCCTGCAACCAGCTTAACAGTCGGTGCATAATTGCCTGTTCAATTTCATAAGCCTTGGATACTTGCTTTTTAATGGCTTCTATATCCGTTTTGGACCACTCCAATACTTCAATATCCGTTAATGTTTCCAATGCGCAGGACGAGGGCTCACCGTTTAATAAATATAAGGGTGTTGAAATAAAGTCATTTGCAGATACCAATCCTAATGTGTAGTCGCTCCCCTCATGTACGCGGAACAGCCTTACAATGCCCTCGTTAAGGAAAAATAACTTCTTTACGGTTTTTCCTTGATGCATGACTATGGTATGTTTGGGAATAATTCGATGCTTGGTTACAGAAGAAATCATTTGAACATCCGCAGGCGACACGGATATTCGCCGTTCTTGCAGATATGCGCATACTTTTTTAAATATCATGACTATTTATAAGCTTACAGCGCTAGGCGGTGATTATGCTTATAAATATATCAATAATGAATTGAAAAATAAAAAAATACTTGATTTACAGGCGTATAAATTCTACTCTTCTGTTTTGTGCCATTCCCTCTTTTGTCTTATTATCTCCCATGGGGGCAGATTCACCCTTTCCAAGGGCTTCCAGACGATTGGCGGGAATACCATAGGTGTTTTGCAGCTTATCTTTTACTGCCTTTGCTCTAAGTTCACTTAATTGCTGGTTGGCTTGCTCTTCGCCCACGGCATCAGTATGTCCGATAATCTGCACGTTCACATCTTGGTTTTCGGTTAACACTGTAGCGATGGATTTCAATACGCCTGATGAGCTTGCTTTGATATTGGCAGAACCGGTGTCGAAAAGAATACCGGTAGTGCTGAACTTACCTTCTTCTATCAGTTTATGTCTCGTATCAGGCAAACCTTTCGCAATCTTGATATTGGTGATATACACACCTACCTGTTCGTTCTGGTAAGGACTACTGCTTAGCTGGAAGAACAACTGATTGAAGATGCCCCCTATGGGTATAGCCTTGGGCACATCATATATCTTTTCTCCATCCATCCATATCCGTAATCGTTCTTTTTGACCCTGCATAGATACATGTACTACTTTACTGTACCAATTTTTGGCTAAGGTACTACGTTGTGGCGGACTATTAAAATGCCTCGTATACTTTTTATAGGTTTCCAGCACCAGATTGGCGCCATCTGAAAGGGGAGACACTTCCATGTAAAAGGATTTATCACCTTTTGGGTCAGATAGCAACGAATTTCCCGTGGGGTCCTCCTGGCCGGAGGCTAGCAGGCCAAAACGTACTGAAGGCGGCAACCACCCTTTGAAATCAAACTGTAGAAATAAATCGAATTCTACCGTAAAGTCTGATCCCAACATTTTCTTATTGTCGGTCAAAGCGACTGTTCGCTGCGCCATGCGCAACCATTGGCCGTCCATGCCATCCAGCTTTACAATAACTGAACTTCCGTTGCTGTTCCAGTCCCTTGGCAATTCTCCAAGCGCCTCGTTTGAAAAGTCATTAACATATAATACTGAATCGCCGGGAACAAAGTCATACTTGCTGAATGCTTTTACGCTGGGTGGTTCTTGGTGGCCATCCGTAGGCTCTTTTTTGTTAGAAGGCTCTTCTTGGATGGTTTCTTGGGTAGTGCCTGTTCCACCAATGGCTTTATCTACATGCTTGCCAACGGCTTTATCCGTTTTATCGAGGATTTTGCCGGTGGCCGCTTGAGCAGCCCTATCTTTTATTTTTTTAAATAGCGACTGTGCGTTCGATGTGCCGGACAAGGTCATCATAATGGCGATTATGCCGAAACAAAGCAGGATATTGTGGAGAATGAACCTATTCATATGTATTGTCTAAACTAAATTGTTGTCAAAAATAGAATGCTTTTTATTTAAAATTTAGGCGTTTCTACCAACCTACATTTTAAACTAACTAAACGATTATAGCGTCGACCAAAATGCACGTCTAGAATCGGTGTCGCTTGGTTACAATCAAATACAAGTGGTGGCTGGAGAAAATACAACACACATGATTATAAAGAAAAATAACACTAAATAGGTAGATTCTAATTAGTTTAGGGAGGTCAAATAGAGTAAACGGATCAAAACCGAACATACTTCGTTCGATATTGATACACCATTTATGTTAATCTGTGTGTAATCTGTTTATTTATAATGATTTATAAATTTGGAACAACAATTGAACTAATTAATTCGCTTGAAATCGTATACCTTCCATATCACTTTTTACGACCTTGCGTTTCTTGGAGCGATTTTTATCGGTCTTACGTTCATCCTGCTTTTATGGTTCACCGGGAAAGCTAATCGGTCGGCAAACCGCTTCTTAGCGATGGCATTGGCTATTGTTGTTTTGTGGATAACTCGGATACTGGCGATTGACATTAAGCTGTCAACCTATATTCCTTTTTGGAGCGGGTTGCCGCTTCAATTTTCATTAGCGCTTGGTCCGCTCGTTTTCTTTTATGTGCGTAAAATAATTAAGCCAGAATATAAATTCCGGTCTAAAGATCTGCTGCATTTTAGTCCATTGCTGCTAGAATTGGGTGCCCAGGTATTGGAAGTTAAGGATAGTATAAACCCTGTATTACAGTTGCTAGCTTTTGTTTCCGTCATAAGTTACCTATTTCTATCTCATAGGCAGATAGAACGCTATTACCGAAGCCTGCAATTTAACGGGAGTGATCGGTACAGACACAAATTGCGGTGGTTGCATCGTTTACTTATAAGCCTGGGTTTGTTATGGCTCGTGTGGATACCCTTCACAGCCATAAATTATTTTTATTACGATTACCAGTTAAGTATACGCGCTTATTATCCGCTCTATTTTCTTTTAGCTGCAACAGTTATCTGGATGGCGGTTGTTGCTTTTTTAAGACAAGAGGCTGGTGTGTTAATAGAAGCAGTTCCGTTTTTAAAGCCACCGCTCCCCGCTGAAATGAAGCAAAGGAGCATTTGGCTAAAAAAAACTGTACAGGCCAACCGATATTACCAAGACCCGGAGCTAAGCTTAGGCGCACTGGCCGAGAAGCTTGAGATGGGCCCCCATGAACTATCCCGGATCATCAATACGGTGCTCAAAAAAAGCTTCAATGATTTTATTAACGAATATCGAGTGGCGGAGGTCGTTCGGAGAATGCAGGATTCTGCGTATGATCATATCACCCTGCTGGGGATTGCATTTGAGTCGGGATTTAATTCTAAAACTACTTTTAACCGGACCTTCAAGCACATGACCGGGAAAAGCCCGGTTGCATATAAAAATGATC
This sequence comes from Pseudosphingobacterium sp., assembly GCA_035565175.1. Classification (GTDB taxonomy): domain Bacteria; phylum Bacteroidota; class Bacteroidia; order Sphingobacteriales; family Sphingobacteriaceae; genus Olivibacter. Next base: position 17,121 of record DATMSZ010000160.1, on the reverse strand, counting down.
TTAAAAAAGAGCGCCCATCTTATAACTTGGAACGCCGTAACCGGTTTACAGCGGTAATTTCGAACCATGATACCACCTCGAAGTGGTCTCATGAGAAATCAAACCGCAATGTTATGTTCAAGAATTATTTTAAAATAGCCCAGCGCAACCTATTGCGGAATAAAGGCTACGCCGCTATTAATATTATTGGATTGGCCGTTGGCATCGCCGTTTGTATGATGATTTTTATCGTTATACAATTTCAAACAAGCTTTGATAATTTTCACACCAAGAAGGATCGCACCTATCGTATATTAACCGAATATCATCATGCAGATGCAGCCAATATTTCTTATGGGAAAGGCGTCCCCTTTCCATTGCCCACCGGATTGAAAACGGCTTTTCCCAAATTAGAACAAATAGCGCCAATTTACGCGAGTCGCAACGATCAGTTACAGGTACTTGATGTTAATGGAAGCCCGGTAAAGAATTTTAAAGAGCAAAGCGGTGTATTTTATACAACGCCATCATTCTTTGAAATATTTGATTTTCCGCTGCTTGCCGGTTCTTATGCCTCTTTAAAAGATCCGAACAATGTATTACTTACCAAAGAGATTGCAGAAAAATATTTCGGCGACTGGAAGACAGCAATTGGCAAAAGCCTCAAAATAATAGTATCCTATAGGATAGGTGCAGGATTGTTTCAGTCCCCGCCAGTCGCGCTAAAGGTCTCAGGCATCCTTGCCAGCATACCAGCCAATACAGATTTTCAGCTAAAATTAGTGGTGGCCTTCGGTACAGATTTTACAGGTGATAAAATACATGGGTTACAAAATCCCGATTGGAACGGAACTGCACCTGAGTTCGGTTGCTATGTTGAATTGCCTCTAGGTACTTCTGTTTACGATTTTAATCAACAGTTACGTACATTCTCGCAAAAGGTACAAGCTCCTGATAAGAAGGACCGGTATATTCTACAGCCATTAAGCGCTGTGCATTATGACACGCAAACAGGTAATTACAGCAACAAAACCATCAGTTATGGGCTGATCAATGTATTGTGGTTAATTGCCGCGTTCATTTTGTTAATTGCCTGCGTTAACTTTATCAACCTCTCCACTGCACAGGCGGTTAATCGTGCAAAAGAGGTTGGCGTCGGAAAAGTTTTGGGTAGTAACAAATCACAACTGCAAATCCAATTCATCGTTGAAACGTTCTTGATCGTTACATGCGCTGTGATATTTGCAACCCTTATAACTATTCTTGCGCTATCTTCCATCAATAAACTTTTAGAACTTTCACTTTCATTCAACATACTGAGCAATCCTACCATTATTTTATTTCTTCCAACGGTAACTCTTATTGTAACCGCGCTGGCTGGCTTTTACCCTTCACTTGTTTTATCACGCTTCAATCCTGTTAACGCTTTAAAAAGTAAACTGACGGCAAATACAAGGGGAATTTCATTAAGACGAGGATTAGTTGTCTTTCAATTTATCGTTGCACAGGTACTGATCATTGGCACTCTGGTCATTGTAAAGCAGATGAATTACTTTATGAACCAACCCTTAGGCTTTGATAAAGACGCCCTAGTAAATATTCCTTTCCGTCCTGATAGTACCGGCACCAAGCTGACGGATTATTTAAGGCAACAGTTATTGTCGGTAAACGGCGTGCAGGCGGTAAGTTTTAGTTCCAACTCGCCGGTTGAGGATGATAATGATTTATGGACCGAACTCAAATTTGACCACGCAATAAAAGAAGCGGGTTTTCAAGCTATTGCCAAATTCGCCGATAATGGTTATGTGCCGGCTTATAAATTACAATTGGTGGCCGGAAGAAATTTACAGGCCTCCGGTATGACAAGAGAATTCCTGGTGAATGAATCACTTGTAAAGAGTTTGGGGTTAAAGAAACCGGAAGAAATATTGGGCAAAGAAATAAGCATGTTTGGTGATCTCATAAAATGTCCGGTAGTTGGTGTGTTGAAAGATTTTAATGACCGGTCTTTTCATCATAATCTTGCACCGCTGCTCATCACCACTAACAGCACCATGTATCGCCAGGCAGGAATAAAGCTGGCAACCTCAAATATTTCTTCAACCATGCAAACTATTAAAAAAATGTGGGAGCAAGCATTTCCGGATTATGTTTATGAATACAAGTTTCTTGATGAAAAAATTGAAGACTTTTACAAACAGGAAAGTCAGTTAGCCGCTCTGTATAAAATTTTTGCGGCGGTAGCCATATTTCTCAGCTGTCTTGGCTTATACGGCTTAGCTTCATTTATGGCTGCGCAGCGAATCAAAGAAGTAGGTATTCGTAAAGTAATGGGGGCTACAACCGGTAATATCGTTTATTTGTTTTCAAAAGAATTCATCATATTGATCGCAATTTCCTTTGCGATTGCTACACCCATTGCATGGTATTATATGCACCAATGGTTGCAGGATTATGCTTATCGTATCAACATCAGTTGGTGGTTATTTGCTGTAGGCGGACTTATTGCAATTATTATTGCACTTGTGACGATTAGTTTCCAGGCAATAAAAGCAGCAATGACAAATCCGGTAAAGAGTCTGAGGAGTGAATAAGCTCCCCAATCTGTTCTCTACCAGCCTATCCAATAATTTACTTTAACCATAAAAGTATTGGTTGGCGCAATACCCCAAATTTGATCCAGGTTGTTTGTCCAACCTGGCTGATAAATTGGCATCGTTCCAGATCGATTATGCTCCCAAACGAGGTATAGGGTAGAGCCTGGCCTGTACTCCCATCGGGCTACAAGGTTGGATCTAAATTCGTTGAAACTAAAGTTAGGGTCCTTAAAACTAGCTGTTTGTCCCCCGGTTTCTATAGTATAGCTTCCATCCGTATAGCTGATCTGATCTGCTGAAAATTCCCTAAACCTTTCATTGTAAGTTTTTGACAGCGTATTATCTGCATATTTAAGTCGGTCGTATCGCGCCGTTGAGGTAAATGGTGATGCATAATATTGAATAGAAAGATCTGGTGTAATATTTTCCTGCAGTCTTATGGTCAATCCATAGGTTTCTTGTCGCATTCTACCCATTACATAAGTGCCTTCTTGTTCGCTGGGGCTAGGGATGTTCAATGTGCTTACATACTGTAGGTTATCTTTGTTCCATGCATAATTGAATTGGCCAACCAAATGGGTGTGGTTACCCATTCTAAACGTCATAGAAGGTCTTACTTCATTATACCTGGTCTCGCCATCCATAAAATGTTTTCCATCATATTCTACCTTCAGGATGATACGTCGTGCCCGATCAGTATTTATGGAAAGCTTACTGGTGAAATTCTGGTTGTAGCGTAGATCTGTACCCCCACGTAGCATTCTGCTGTCCACGGTATTCCAACTGAAGGTCTCCTTAAAATCCATCTCTATTCTATTTTTAATGCTCAGACTTCTCCAGCGTATGGCTACATTGTTGTCCATTGCTTTTCCACCATAGTTCCATACATTTCTCTGCGTTAAATTGATGCCCGCAAATCGGAAAGGCCCCCATGGATCCGTTTTTCGGAAAGCAAGCTCCGATTCATTCAGCTTATAGTCGGTCTGTTTCAAATACCCCACTTCATTCAGGTCAAAGCCTGGAGATGACCAGCTAAAGGTTTGCGAGTAGTTCCATTGCGCATTTCCCTTTTTCCCAGCTTTAATGTATCCACCAGTTCCGCTCAATGAGGTTGCCTCAGGATTCAACCTCAAATAATCTTCACCCGATTTCCGTTGAAAGAAGTGCGTAGCATTTCTTTTTGTTGTTAGAATAGCGTCGGAAGAACCAGATAAAGTACTATACATCGCTTTCGTCTCTACATAATAGAGCCTGTTGGAGAAATATTTCGTAAAATCTATCCCGGCTGCAAAAGCGTCCTTCACTAAGAAGTTCTCCAAATGATCGGCATCGAGTCGCCTATTAACAGAGGTGATCATTCCGCCCAAGAGTGTGTTACCTTCCCAATTCTTCTGTACCCTTGCCACGGTATAATTGGTTAGTGGTTCCACCTCAATTCTTTCTTCATTTCCCACTCTTGTGACTGAAGCAGAAGTCTTTGCGGTTACACTCTCTAAAATGCCTATGGTTAGTCCCTTTTTATTGGTGCCCGTTAATTTCATTGCGCCGAGGATGGGTATGAAGTCAGGGGTACTCGCAAAACTCGTTTGTTGGCCAATATCGGTAACTCTGTACCTTGGGGTGGCTCCAATCCGTCTGGAATAGAACATCAAGCCTCCTTCATTATTGTCAAACTCCAAAATATGCTTACCTTCTAGGAAAAAGGGTCTTTTTTCTTCATAGAAAACCTCGTAAGCGGTCAGATTCATAACAGAAGGGTCTAATTCCACTTGTCCATAATCCGGGTTGATAGATAGATCCATCGTATAATCGCGAATGGCAAACTTTGCATCCAAACCGGCATTTGATTTCCATCTACTCCCATCCCGATAAGGATTGTTGGCAATCTTTGGTTCTCTTATTAGCTTATTCATCACATAGGGAAGAAACTCTATTCCTTTTGGTCTGGGAAGATCTTCCATGCCGTGCATTTCTCCAAAAGAAAACACATGCCCGTTGTTCTTGATAGGAATCATGCTCCAGTTCTGTACCTCGTTGTTCCTGCGAATTATTCGCCTAACATGAAGTCCCCAGATTCCCTCGTCATTCTTTTGATTGTAGCGGATTTGGTTGAATGGAATTCTCAGCTCGGCAGTCCAACTAGAATCGGCTAGGTCTTGATGGGTTCTTCCTTCCCATACCGCATTCCAGCTTAGGTTTACCGATAGCCTATCGGTAACGGTAAGATCCGTTTTATTTCCACCCAGATTGATGTTGAATTCAACTGCGGCTCTATAATCATGGTAGGGGTCAAAGGCTATGCTGATTAAATCTCCATTGCTATTGTCGTCGCGATTCCCAATAAAGGCATTCATGGTTTCGGGGTGAATATCTTTGCAATACACACCAACATAAATGTTCTTCTCATCGTAGAATATTTTCATCCGAGTCCAGGAACCTGTGTAAGCACGTTCAAAGGGAATGACTTCAGAGAATTTTTCAGACCATTCCCCTTGATCTTGCCAAAGTGATTCATCCAATTTGCCATCTATTTTGGGTTGGCCTTGTATAATCTTGGTTGTTTGATAGTTTCGCTTATATGCATCGTCAAATGAGACAATTGGTGTTCGGTCATCTTGACCATAAAGCACAGAAATGTTAGTTAAAAGGAAAATGAATAGAAAATATTTCACAAGCTAATTTTCATTAATATATTTTTGACAAAAAAAGTCAATCACAAGAAATATCCTTGTGTTTAGGTGTCCTTAAATTCAGTTATATAAATTTATAATTGACCGCTACTAAAAGTAATGATATTTTTTATTTTGTAGATAAGGTTGCTAACAATATCTTCAATTTTATCTAAGTTTGGCTCTTCGTGGTTTTATATCAGCGAATAATTTAGAAATTTTTTAAGGTAACACTTATGAAAAAAATAGGTTTTTTATCTTTTGGGCATTGGTCCAATCATCCAGCCTACAGCACCCGCACCGCGAGTGATACCTTGCTTCAGTCTATCGATTTGGCTGTAGCTGCCGAAGAAATCGGATTAGATGGTGCCTATTTTCGGGTACATCATTTTGCGGCTCAGTTGGCATCGCCGTTTCCATTGCTCTCGGCTATTGGTGCCAAGACAAACAAGATAGAGATTGGCACCGGTGTGATCGATATGCGCTATGAAAACCCGTTGTATATGGTAGAAGATGCTGGAGCTGCTGACCTCATTTCGGGAGGCCGACTGCAATTGGGAATCAGCAGAGGTTCACCAGAACAGGTAATTGATGGTTGGCGCTATTTTGGTTATGAACCGGCCGAAGGGGAGACCGATGCAGACATGGGCCGCCGTAAAGCCTTGGAATTCTTGGACAAACTAAGTGGCGTTGGATTTGCACAGCCTAACCCTTACCCAATGTTCCCCAATCCACCTGGTCTGTTACGTTTAGAACCGCACGCGGCAGGCTTGCGGGATAGAATTTGGTGGGGTGCTGCCTCCAATGCAACGGCCGTGTGGTCGGCCGAGAACGGTATGTACTTGCAAAGCTCTACCTTGAAATACGACGAAAGCGGCAAGCCTTTCCATATTCAGCAGGCAGAGCAGATTAGGCTATACAAAGAAGCGTGGAAAAAGGCAGGACATCAGCGTGAGCCAAGGGTTTCCGTGAGTCGATCAATTTTTGCTTTGGTAAATGATCAAGATCGGTATTATTTTGGACAGGAAGCCGATCGGGATGATAAAATAGGGATGATAGAAAAAGATAAACGTGCTATTTTTGGACGCAGTTATGCTGCCGAACCGGACCAACTCATCAAGGAGTTGGGGCAGGATGAAGCCATCCAGGAAGCAGATACACTCCTGCTAACCATACCCAATACCTTAGGCGTGGATTATAACGTACATCAGTTGTCTGCCATACTGGAACATGTGGCACCTGCGTTGGGGTGGCGTTAAGCATAGATTTGCGATGGCAAAAAACTTGCGGTATAAAACCAAGATAGCAGTTATCGGCGCGGGTCAGGCCGGGCTTTCTACTGCCTACCATTTAAAAAAGTCAGGGATGGAAATTGGTCGGGATTTTATCATCTTGGACGAAGCGCCCCATCCGGGCGGTGCCTGGCAATTTCGTTGGCCTTCGCTAACGCTGAGCACGGTCAACAAAATTCACGATCTGCCGGGAATGCCATTTGAAGAAACGTTAGCGACAAACGGAACAGAAGTGCGTGCCAGCGCTTCGGTTCCGCATTATTTTGATTTGTATGAAAAGAAATTTGGCCTACAGGTATATCGGCCCCTAAAGGTCGAAAAGGTCTTTCTGCATAGCGATCGTTTTTATATAGACACAACGGAGACCTTATTTTCCGCCTTGGGTATCATCAATGCAACCGGCACTTGGAACAGCCCTCATATTCCGGAGTATCCGGGTGCAGCGCTTTTTCAGGGTGAACAACTGCATACGAAGGATTTTAAGACCGCTGATTACTTTCGGGGCAAGCATGTCATCGTAGTGGGAGCCGGCATTTCAGCCATTCAATTGTTAGATCAGATTTCAAAGGTAACCACCACAACCTGGGTTACACGTCGTCCACCCGATTTCAGGGTCGGACCTTTCGATGATATGGCTGGACAAAAGGCGGTTGCCCTGGTGGATGAGCGTGTGAGGCAGGGATTAACACCCCTGTCGGTGGTTTCTGTAACGGGTCTGCCAATGACGCCCGCCGTAGAAGAGATGAAAAGGCGTGGTGTGCTGAAACGTTTTCCTATGTTTAGCGAAATCACCAAAGAGGGTGTAAAATGGGAAGACGGACGAGTAGAAAGAGCGGATGTCATCCTATGGAATACAGGTTTCAAAAGTGCATTGGCACACTTGGATGCTGTATTGCCTAGAGAAGAAAATGGCGGAATTGTCATGGCCGGAAGATTAGCAACAATGGTTGCCAAAGAACCGAGAATTCATTTGGTAGGCTATGGCCCTTCGGCGTCTACTATTGGCGCCAATCGTGCCGGAGGGGCGGCAGCTCGCGAACTGATGAAAACCCTTGATCCATAAGGCAAATGAAAGATCAATTTATTCATACATCTTTTTAATTAGACCGATAAATGCTTGATTAGATGCCGAAATGCTAAAATTGCTGATATATTAGCTTATATCTTGTAATCTTTTCTCTTCCCATATAAGTAGTTTTGTAACATCTTCGATGGAAAACTAACAACTCGCAAGCTAACAAACCAATTATGAAGGAGCAATCTGAATGGGATGATCGGTCTATTTGGGATGGACTGATGAACGGGCAGCAGCATGCTTTCACTGTCTTAGTGAGACGCTATACGGATGCACTCTATGTTTATGGGCTGCGTTTATGCACAGATGAAGAGTTAGTAAAGGACTGTGTGCAGGAAGTGTTTCTTTTCATATGGCGACGACGGCAATATCTACAGCAGCCGGTATCATTGAAGTTCTATCTGATGAAGGCCGTCCGGAATAAAATTGTTCGCGAATTACCCAAATGGCAAATGAAGGATGAGCTAAATGAGTCCGAATATCAATTTCCCGATTTTTTTATGGCGCTGGATGAAAAGGCTGAAATGCCTCAAGAGATCAAAAACCGTATGAAATCTTATCTTGATCAGCTGTCGCCCAGGCAACGGGAAATACTTTGTCTGCGGTTTTATGAAGGACTGAGACAACAAAAAATTGCTGAAATGATGAATCTCAATCATCAATCGGTTTATAACTTGTTGCGTAGTGCACTGGCCGCCCTAAAGAAAAAAGTGGATTATGAGACGTTGATTGCACATTGGTGTTTTGTTTTTATTGCTTTATTTTTTAAATAAAAGTTAAAGATGGCAATTTAAAAGGAAGGTTTTCTTTAGTCAATTTTTTTAATTCGTGTTACTTTTATTCGTTAAATGTTTACTTTAAAGGTACTCATGCTATTTCGTGGTTTTTTCGCTAATTAGTTCTTTTTCAAAGGAGCTTAAGCTTTTTCAAGGTCCGCAAAAAGTAACCCAAAACTAAGCGTAGCGCTCTCATGAATTTCTTTAAATATTAACACTTATTCATAAACTCATCGCTTGGAACTTTGCTACAATGGTAGTGCATCAACATGCAAACCGCAAATTTCCTAGGCGATCTTTAAGTGGAACGAAGGGCTTTACTTTTAACCGGAAATATTAACTTCAGTTTCATAATAGAGCTCTGTGTATGAAAGAGATGGCCATGTAGGATACCGACGCAACGAGCAGCAAAGCATGTGCAGTTCCGTTCTTGTTGCAATATCCAAGCGGATTGAGGAAGTGAAACGGCTGCAATACGCGCCAGGAAGGCTTTGCAATCAGGTGCAAGGTAGACTACACTGTCTTGAGTTATTCACTTGTGTCTGTTTTCAAAGGTGTTCATGAGCTCATCGCTGCGCTCTTCGGTTTTGGCCACCTTTTGTGTCAAGACAAAAGGTGGTTGAAAAATAATTCAATAAAAATTAAAAAAAACATGAGTAGATTTTGCTATGTGATGTCTATATAGTTTTAGAGACACATGCAAAGCCTATCATGCAACATTATAAACACTATAAAACAGTCGATTTTTTAAGCGATGATAATTTTATCGACTGGGTGCGGAACCCTCGGTCAGATAGTAACCTGTACTGGCAGGAGGTTTTTACCCTTTTTCCATTCCTTAAAACTTCAGCAGAAGAGGCACGACAGATCATATTGCTGGTACGTGTGAAACCGATTGATGCAGTTACCGGAGACTTGCAGGAAGCAATTTTAAACAAGGCTTTTGAAACGGACAAAGTAATGAAAGAACAAAGAATTTTCTTGTTCCGAAATTTCTCGAAATGGATTGCCGCTGCTTTGATTGTCTTCGTTTCGGGTCTACTATTATGGCAGAAATTAACGCCGCGCTTGACCAGGCTGGAAGTTGTTGTGGTAAAAGATGCCGGTATTGAGCAGGTGAGAAATTCGGCCGATATGGCACTGATTGTGCAACTTCCCGATCAATCGACCGTTATCCTGCAACCAAAATCCTATCTAAGGTATCATACCGATTCCTTTGCCTTCAAAAGAGAAGTTTATTTAACGGGAGACGCTTTCTTTGATATCAGTAAAAATGAAAAAAATCCCTTTGTTGTGAATACCGATCAGCTGCGAACGACCGTTTTAGGAACGAGCTTTTTCGTACATGCCAAGCCAAACATGGCAGATCATCAAGTATTGGTTACCAGCGGCGCTGTTCGCATAAAAAAAAGGAGAGATGGGGCTAAGCCGGTTTCCAACGGCTCGAATGATATAGTGATAAAAGCGGGGGAAGAGACGCGTACGCAACAAAATCATTCGTTGATGGCTGTTCCATCTTTACAAGCTTTACACATAAAAGAAGATTTGGGAAAAGCTTTTGACTTTCAGAATATTCCGATGAACAAAGTGGCTGAAACTATACAGCGGCACTATGGCGTAAGCGTACAAATTGAAAGTCCTGTCTTGGCCAAGCGAACGATTACTGCTTTTCTGGGAAGTGTTTCTTTACAGGAGAAGCTGGATTTGATTGCAAAAGCGATAGAAGCACGCTATCAGCTGAAAGATGGTGTTGTTGTTTTTACCTTAAACTAACCAACAATAAAAAACCAATATGAATAGAATAGACAAAACGTAACCAAAAATGAGAAAAACCCGCTAAAGCTGCTGGAACATCATTAGCGGGCAAGTACAGCCCTTAGTCCTAAAATACCGTTCGTCAAAGCGGTCTGGGGGCTATTTGTTAAATTTTAGTAAACCTAACAAACCAAATGTATGGAAAAAAAATCAACATTCATTGTTGTCATGAGGACAGGCACATTACAATTACTGATGGCTGTATTTCTTCTGGGAAGCACTTGGGCGGCAGATACCCGTGCACAGGGAGTACTCAACGAGCGCATCACCATTTCAAAAAAGGACGCCTCGTTACAAGCCTTGTTGAAAGACATTGAACAATCTTTCGACATCCACTTTATCTACAGTCCGGCACTCATTAATGTAAATCAGGCTGTAACAATCTCTATCAAGGAAAAATCCCTAGCGGAGCTATTGGATGAATTATTAGACCCTTTGCACATCACCTATGAAGCGTCAGGGAATAACCTGGTGCTGAAGCGGGCACGGGGGCAAAAGCAGTTGGCGATTAAGGGCGTTGTGCAAGACAAAGGAGGTTTGCCCTTGAGTGGCGTTTCGGTATTGCTGAAAAATGCGGCTGGCAAAGGTACTTCTACGAACGAAGCCGGTGCCTTTTCGTTATCTGTACCGGCTAATGCCACCTTGGTATTTCGCTATGTAGGCTATCGGGAGCAAGAGATAGCACTGAACAATCGCACCTTTCTCGAGATTGTGATGGTAGAAGATCCCGCCAATCTGGACGAAGTGGTTGTGGTGGGCTACGGTACACAAAAGAAAGCAAACCTGACTGGGGCGGTGGCCACCGTAAGTGGAGAAGATTTGGTGAAACGCCCCGTAGCCAATGCAGCGTCCATGCTGCAGGGGCAGGTACCCGGTTTGCGTGTTGTACAGAATTCAGGCGAACCGGGAAACGAAGGGTTGTCGGTGCGCATCCGTGGACAAGGCACTTTCAGTGGAGCAGGCTCTAACCCCTTGGTCTTGATCGATGGTGTGGAAGGGAGCTTAAACGACGTAAACCCGAATGATATCGAGAATGTATCCGTTTTGAAAGATGCTGCTTCCGCTTCGATCTATGGATCTCGTGCTGCTAATGGCGTCATTTTAGTCACTACAAAGGCAGGCCAGTCGGGCGGTTTTGTGGTAGATTATACCTTTAATGGTGCTGTGCATACGCCTACGCGACTCTTTGACTTGATTACCAACTCGGCCGAATATATGGAACTTTGGAATGAGGCTAGACTAAATAATGGTAATACTGCTGGCCTGTATCCCCAAGAGACCATTGATTTATATCGAAATGCCACTGATAGGGTGCAGTATCCAAATACTGATTGGTTGGATATCATGTTCAATCCTGCCTTTGTGCAAACGCATAATTTGGGAATCAGTGGTGGTGCCGGAGGTACACACTACAACTTATCACTGGGATACATTGATCAGCCCGGAGTAATGAAGGGTTTTGAGTATAAAAGATACAATGCACGTTTTAATATTGGTTCGTCCATCAATGATCATATTAAAGTGGGAGCCAATATCAGTTTGAAACAAGGTGACGTTTCCCGGCCTCGGCAGGGTGCACAGGATGCTTTTATATCAACGATATCCCAAGCACCTACCTATCTTCCGAAATTACCTGATGGCAGATACGCTTTTAAGGCCTATGATTTTGAATACAACAATAAAAATATGTTGGCTATTGTAGAGAACGAAGTGCTCTGGAAAAATAGGGATTACTCGGTCAATCTACAGGGATGGTTAGATGTGCAATTAAGCAAAAAAATAAATTGGTATTCTAAGGCAGCTATTGTTGTGGATCTCGACAAGTCGAAGGATTGGCGTCCGGTAGTACCCTTGTACAATTACCAGACAGGCGATTTTGCAACAGATTTAGACGTGGGGGGTAAGGGGCTTGCTGTAAACAACAGCGAAAATCGGTACACCAATTTGTTTACCTATCTGAAGTACGATGATGTTTTTGCTGGAAGTCATAATGTGTCGCTACAAGCGGGCTTTAGCCAGGAAGCAAACAAGCACGAATATTTGTACGGTTATCGAAGGGATTTTTTTAACAATGATTTAAAAGAACTGGATGCCGGTGGTTTAGCGGTGCAGAACTCGAGCGGCTCAACTTATGAGTGGGCGATGCGTTCATTCTTCGGCCGGTTAACCTATAACTATAAAGAACGGTACCTTTTAGAAGTAAATATGCGTTATGATGGAACGTCCCGTTTACATAGAGATCATCGTTGGGGCGCGTTCCCTTCTATATCGGGCGCGTGGCGGGTAACGGAAGAATCATTTATCAAGAACGCTGATCTAGGTTGGCTGAATAACTTGAAAATCCGCGGTTCTTACGGTGAGTTGGGAAATCAGAACATTAATATTGACATCCGCAGCAGCTCGCCTTATCAATATGCTTATCAGGAAACCTATCCCTATCCTTATCAGGATATGCTAAATTATACAGGAAATTATCCTTTCGATAATGCTAACTTAAGCGCAGGTGCAGCACAAACGGCTCTAGCAAATCAGCTACTCACATGGGAAACTACTAAAGTTGCAGATGTTGGTTTGGACCTAGCGGTGCTGAATGGTTTGGATCTTACGCTCGATTGGTATCGAAAAACAACATCAGATATTCTTCGCCAATCCCAAGTAACGGGCGTGGTAGGGCTTACTGCACCGAATATCAACAGTGGTACGATGCAGAACGAGGGGATCGAACTTGCGCTGCGTTATAGCAGACGTGTACAGTCTGGTGCGCTGGAAGGCTTATCATACAGCTTCGGCGGAAATATCGATCGTTTCCGGAATAAATTAGTGAAATTCGGGCAACGGGAAATTGGCAGTAATACCATCAAGGAGGAAGGAAGACCTTGGGACACCTTTTATATGTTGGAGTGGACCGGGATCTTTCAAAGTGAAGAACAGATACAATCATCTCCCCGTCAATACAATGATAATACACTGCCGGGCGATCTTATCTTTAAAGACCAAAATGGCGACGGTGTGATTAACGATGACGATCGGACGTATTTAGGTGGACAATACCCCTCGTTTGAATATGCGATCACCGGAAATGCCAGCTGGAAAAATTTTGACCTGTCGTTCATGTTCCAAGGAGTGGAGGGACGGAAAATCTATGTGGCCGATTGGGGCACGGTACCCTTTATTCAAGGGTCGCCTCCTACCACAGATTGGCGAAATCGCTGGACACCGGAGAATCCATCAACAACTATGCCTCGCATATATTGGGGTTTTGATGCCCCAGCGAAGGTTCGAAGAACATCGAGCTATTATTTACAGGATGCTTCTTATCTGCGTTTAAAGAATATAACAGTTGGCTATACTTTCCCAGCTAACTTAGTGGAACGAATTGGTCTGAGAAAGCTACGCTTATTCTTTTCGGGCGATAATTTGTTTACCCTTACGGATTATCCGGGTCTCGATCCAGAACGAGGTGGCAATGGTGTTTTCGTAGGCTATCCACAGAACAAAATTTATTCATTTGGCCTTAATGTACAATTTTAAGTTGAACACGATGAAAAAGTATATATTACTGGTGTGTACCGCGACTTTTCTGCTAACCATGGGCAGTTGTAGCAAAGATTTTCTTGATAAAGACCCTTTGGATCGGTTAACGGGCGATCAATATTGGAAATCCAAAGCTGATTTTGATATGGCATTAACGGCTATATATGGCCAATTGCAGAACAGCATTTTTTCTTATGGCAGCCCTAACTGGGATGTGTTAACAGATAACGGATATGGCCAACATAACTACAATGGAAGCCAAGGTATTGTACGAGGCGAGATTTTTCCTTCATCGGGAGGGTACATCGTTGATATTTATAATGCATGCTATAGTGGTATTGCCCGAGCCAATATCTTTCTGTCTAAATTAGCTACCTATGAAGGTACGGAGCTAGATGCCACCGTTCGTGCACGTTATGAAGGAGAAGCGCGCTTCGTCCGTGGCTTCTACTATTATATGCTTTACGCCTGTTATGGTGCTGTACCTTTGGTAACAGAACCACTCACTTTGGAAAACCAAGCGCAGCCGAAAGCTTCTGAAGCGGAAGTATTGACGCAGACATTAGCTGATCTGGATGCTGCAATAGCTAATTTAGGTACTACACTTTATGCGAACGGTGACGGGCATGTCGTGAAAACATCGGCACAGGCACTGAAATTGAGAGTATTGCTTTATGCGGCCTATGATGCAAATGGAACGCCCGAACCGGCTTTGCTAAGCCAAGCAAGTGGCCTGGCAAAGGAAATTATGACGGCAGGTTATACGCTCGATCCGACTTTTGAAGGTGTTTTTAGGGATGGGACACAAGAGGCCAATCCGGAAATTATTTTTTCCATCAAATTCTTGGCACCGAATAACGCGACAACGATGGATCAATGGTATGGCGATTGGGCCGTGGTTAGTCCCTTGCTTAACCTGTTCAACGCTTTCGAACAAGGTGACGTCCGCCGTGATCTGACCATTTTTGATAAGGAAGTGAATTTTAACGGAGTGGTTCACAAGCCCTCCAATAATGTGCCTACGGGCTATGGGCTAAAGAAATTTCTGACACCGGGCTTGATACCTTATGGCTACTCAACACAAAGCCAGCAAGACTGGGTGATGTTGCGTTATGCTGAGGTATTGCTCTCTTTTGCGGAGGCCGAGAATGAGCTCTCAGGGCCAAATCAGGAAGTCTTAGACGCTGTGAATGCAATACGCCAACGTGCAAAGCTGCAACCAATCGGTGCTGGCTTGAGTAAAGAAGCGATGCGTGCGGCTATTCGGCGAGAACGCCGTTTAGAATTGGCTTTCGAAGGCTTGCGATATTTTGATTTGAAACGCTGGCGGATAGCCGAAGAGGTACTCAATAATGTGAAAGATGGCATTCTTACCTACCGGTTTGAAGAGGCCTTCTACCGCTGGCCATTGCCGCAAACTGAAATTGACAAAAGCGAGGGGGTATTGGAGCAGAATCCGGATTATTAAAATTATTTATAAATTAATCAAGGTAATTGCTTTAATCTCTAAAAGTCTATAGAAATGAAATATTTAATTTATGTTTTTTATGCGTCACTAATGATCAGTGGCACCGTATATGGGCAGGTGGTGGAGAGACCACGCCCAGCGCGATGGGACAGTTTGGTAATGGGAGGACGCTTCATCGATCGTTTTTTGCCGATGATTAAAGGCCATATGCAAGAGGGAATATGGGGAGCAGAAGGTGTTCAAAAACGCTATGTTGATAATGGTATAGAAGACAAAGAACGTTCCTATTGGTGTGGAAGTACGGTATATGACAGTAGTGCGAATTTGTACCATATGTATGTTTGCGGTTGGGATGAAAAGTCCGTAAAAGGACATCATGAATGGCCCCGATCTATTGTATATCATAGCACAAGTAAGCAGATGCATGGCCCTTATACAATAAAGGATACGATTGGTCCCGGACATAATGCTGAGGTATTTCGGGCAAAAGACGGTACCTATGTATTATATGTAATTGATAAGCGCTACACAGCCTCTTCTCTTAGTGGTCCGTGGAAGCAGGATTCCTTTCACTTTGATACACGAGACCGAAAAATTATCGAAGGCCTATCTAACTTAACTTTCGCCAAGAGGGCAGATAGTTCTTATCTAATGGTTTGTCGAGGCGGCGGGGTATGGTTCAGTAACGATGGTCTTTCTCCCTTTCATCAAGTAACCGATCGACGTGTATATCCAGCAGTAGAAGGTGAATTTGAAGATCCTGTGGTATGGCGCGATCATGTTCAGTACCATTTAATTGTGAACGATTGGCTGGGCAGGATTGCCTTTTACTTAAGATCGAAAGATGGCGTACACTGGGTAACAGATCCAGGTGAGGCTTACACGAATCAAATCGCTTTACATCCCGACGGTACGAAAGAAGCATGGTATAAATTTGAGCGAATGAAAGTGTTGCAAGACCGCTATGGTAGAGCTATACAAGCGAACTTTGCGGTGATTGATGTAGAGAAAGACAATGATAAAAGCAATGATAACCATAGTTCAAAAAATATTGCTATTCCGCTAAATCCAGGTATGTTGATCCAGCTGCTTGATAAAAAACTACCTACGAATAAAACCAAAGAGATTAGGGTTAAGATACTGGCCGAACCAGGCTTTAATCCGTTGGAAGAGGTGGATGTTCAAAGTTTACGTTTTGGGGCTTCGGATCAAGTTAATTTTGGAGGAGGAAGCAAAGCAGTAGATGCCCTAGCGGAGGGCAAAGATCTGATCGTAAAATTTGGCGCGAAGGGGCATGGTCTTACGGAAGCCGAGTTTGCACCGCAGTTGATAGGCAAAACGAAACAAGGGAAGCTACTTTATGCTTATACGCGGGCCCCTTGGTTGAACTACCGGGAATCTATTCTATCAGCAAGAAAGCCGGTGTTTTCCGAAAGTAAGAAAACAGTGACTGCTCAAGTTGAAAATTTCGGCGAAATACGATCGAGCAAGGCCAATATTTCGCTTTACCGCGTGGAGGGCACAAATAAAGAGCTAGTGGCACGTGGTAAAGCGGAGCCGTTGGAGGCTTTTGGTAGCACCATGGTTAACTTATTGCCAGAAAAACCACTCGACACGGTACTGAAAGGAAATTATAGCATACTGATTGAGGCTGAAAATGATGTAAAATTAGAATATGATTTTCAGCTGTAAATATGATTTCTGCATTTTAATTGTTTTTATCCCAAGGTGGCCCAAATGGATATACCTGGGGTAAAATGAAAACGGAACGTACATCAAATATCGATAAAGTGCAATGTTTTGTCGATAAGGAATAATAGTTGGGTGTGAATTATCACTAAATTTGAAGAACATATACACGGAAAGATAGGTGCTGGGATGAATCTGGCCTCCAGAAACTGGTTTAGTAACAATAT
>DATMSZ010000159.1:0-17846 GCA_035565175.1 Pseudosphingobacterium sp. | reverse complement strand
AGAACAAATAGAGTTACTGATAGCTGAGGGAGATAAAGAACAGATTCAAGAATATTTGGATAACCTGAATATATCAGAGGTTGAAGACTTAATAGATGAGTTACCCGAGTATGGTGCTACATTTATAGAAACCCTTAGTATTAATAGAGCAGTAAATGTATTTCGAATTTTAGATTTCCCAACGCAAGAGCGTATAATCAAAAAACTTTCTGGCCCAAAAATTACCGAACTTATTAACGAATTGCCACCAGATGATCGGACGGCATTCTTTAGCGAGTTACATGGAGATGTGGTGAAGAAAATGATTATTCTCATGCCTCAAGAGGAGCGAAAGGAAGCACTCACCTTATTGGGTTATCCTGAGGACAGTGTGGGGCGTTTAATGACCCCAGATTATGTTGCCGTAAAACAAGATTATACCGTTGGTCAGGCCCTTGACCATATACGTAAATATGGTAAAGACTCCGAAACAATTGATGTAATTTACGTGATTGATAATGGTGGAGTGCTTCTAGACGATATTCGGATAAGAGAAATCATCTTGTCGGTGCCGGAGACCAAAATTGCCGATTTGATGGATAATAGACTAATAGCATTGAACGCGTTTGACCCACAGGAAGAAGCTATCAATGTTTTTAGAATGAATAATCGTGTAGCCTTACCGGTAACAGATAAACAGGGAATAATGCTTGGAATTGTGACGGTTGATGACGTATTGTGGATAGCTAATGAAGAATATACCGAAGATATTCAACGGATGGGTGGTTCGGAAGCCCTTGATGAACCTTATTTGGATGTATCCGTTTGGCAACTAGTAAAAAAGCGAGCTCCATGGCTAATGGTACTATTTATTGGCCAATTTTTTACTGCAACTGTTATTGAAGGCTATGAGATGCAACTGCAAGCTGCAGTCGTATTGATGACCTTTGTTCCTTTAATAACTTCCAGTGGCGGAAATACGGGTTCTCAGGCTTCTGCATTGATTATACAGGCAATGGCAATGGGAGAGGTAACGCTGGCCGATTGGTTTCGCGTGTTTAGAAGAGAGCTTGCTTCTGGACTTATTTTGGGGCTTATCTTAGGGACCCTGGGTTTATTACGAATATTTGGCTACCACCTATTCGGAGAATATGGCGATACCTGGTTTTTACTGAGTTTAGTAGTTGGTTGCTCGCTTGTAGGTGTAATTTTATGGGGTTCGCTAGTAGGAGCTATGCTTCCTTTTGTGTTAAGAAGATTGGGGGCCGACCCAGCTACTTCATCTGCCCCCTTTGTTGCTACACTTGTGGATGTTACCGGTTTAGTGATTTACTTTACGGTGGCAACGATAATTCTTAAAGGAACATTATTATAGAATGATCGTTGATGTAATACTTTTACTTTTTCTTATAAGCTAAATAAAATATTTGGGGTAAAACAATAAGACTTAATATCATGCATATGAGTAGCCCGCCCACTATCATGATGGCCAATGGCTTTTGAATTTCAGAACCCATCCCCTGGGAAAGGGCGGCAGGTAACAAACCAATGGAACCCATGATGGCAATCATAAATACCGGCCTAATACGGTCGTAAACCCCTTTTGAAATAGCAATATCTAATTTTTCTCCCTTTATGAGATTGCTTTTCATAACGGATATTAGAATGATTCCATCAATTGTACCCACGCCAAAAAGTATGATAAAACCTATACCGGCCGAAATTCCAAAAATAGTTCCAGTTACCCATAATGAGATAAATCCGCCGATAAAAGCAAATGGGATGGTTATTAAGGAAATCATCGTGTCTTTAAGATTACCAAAATTGAGAAAGAGCAAAAATGCAATCAAAAGAAGCGAGATAGGTACGATTATAGCTAGGCGACTAAGCGCTCTTTGTTGATTCTCAAAATCTCCTGCCCATTCTAAAGTATATGAAGCGGGAAGCTTAACCTTTTTTCTTACATTTTCTTGTGCCTCTTTAATTGTTCCACCCAAATCACGCCCCCGTACCGAAAAGCCAACGGCAATATAACGGGTGTTCCCTTCTCGATAAATAAATGCAGGGCCGGAATGATAACCAATATCAGCTATTTCATAAAGAGGTACCTTGGCTTGTTCGATAGATGGAACGAGTATATTACGTATTTCCTCTTCAGTATCTCTGTAGGGTTTATCGTATCTTATCCTAATATCAAACATTTTTTCTCCTTCATAAAACGTTGATACAGCTTTGCCTCCAATGGCCATCTCTACTACTGCTTGTGCATCACTCATGGTGACACCATATCTAGCCATTCGGGCCTCGCTGAGTCGTATACGCAATTCGGGTAAACCAATGTTACGAAACACTTTTAGATCCTCTATTCCTCTAACTGGCCTAATGGTATTAGCGATGCTATCGGCAATCTCCTCTAGTTTATAAAGATCGTTTCCATAAACTTTTGCCACCAAGGAACTCTTTACCCCTGCAACATATTCTTCTACATTATCCATAATGGGCTGACTGAAGCCAAAATCAATGCCTGGATAAACGTTTAGAATACGCTCCATCTCACCCAACAATTTTTCTTTAGACATATAGGGGCGCCATTCATCTTCATCTTTCAACTGTACGTGAAATTCAATATTGAAAAAGCCGGTAGGATCCGTCCCATCATTAGGCCTTCCCGTTTGCGTAAGCACAAATTTTACTTCTTCAAAGTTTCGTAATTTCTCCTTCATTTCTTGTGTGAGTTTGACTGACTGTTCCAAGTTCACACTATTGGGAAGGGTTGCTCGTATATAAATAGCTCCTTCATTTAATTTAGGTATGAATTCGGTGCCAATTGTAGCAAAACCAAAAATGCTTACCAATAGGAGTACACCAAATCCAAGTAATGTGGCTCTGAGATGTTTATGTGCGAACTGATAAAGTCCGAAAATAATTTTTCGTACAAATTCTGTAATGGGATTATGCCTGTCAACTATGTTTTCTTTCAGTAACACTTTGCACATTGCCGGGACATACGTTAAACTAAGTAGGAGCGAACCTAATAAGGCATAACCTAAAGTAAATGCCAAGGGGGAAAACATCTTTCCTTCTACCTTTTGAAAAGTGAAAATAGGCATCAAGGCAATAATGAGTATGATTTGAGCAAAAAGGATGGACTTCGCTACACCTTTTGCATTTAATCGAATAATCCCTCCTTTGCTTATCTTGTTGAACCGTTCCATACCAAGCTGACGAGCCTTTAAATCTAGGCTGACAAACACATGTTCTACGATAACCATTGTCCCTTCCAGAAGAAGACCAAAGTCGATCGCACCAATGGATATTAAGTTTGCTGACAATCCTTGGATGCGCAACATTAATATAGCAAATAGAAAAGCTAAAGGAATAACGGAAGCAACAATAATTGTTGTTCGCCAATTAAACAGAAAGATAAATATGATAAACGATACTAAAAGTATCCCTTCCACCAAATTGTGACTTACTGTATTGATCGTTTTATCAACAAGTTCTGTGCGATCTAAAAAGGGCTGAATTGTGATGCCTTTTGGTAAGATACGTTCATTTAAGTGGGTTATTCTTTCTTTTAATCTTTCTATAACTTCAGATGGATTCTCCCCCCTTAGCATTACTACAATGCCTTCGATTAGGTCGTCATTATCATTTAACCCAGCCTGTCCTAAGCGTGGTTTGCTACTAATGGCTACGTTCGCTACATTTTTAACCAGAACAGGCACGCCGTTTACATTTTTTATTAAGATATTTGCTATGTCACTTGTTTTATCTAGCAACCCAACTCCTCTCACTACATAGGCCTGTTCTCCACGTTGAATGACATCTCCACCCACATTAATGTTACTTTTTTCAACCGCTTCATAAACATCTAACGCCGTGAGGTTATAGTTGCTCAGTTCTGCCGGATTAACTTGGATTTCAAATATTTTTTCCTCTCCTCCGAAACTTACTACATCTGCTACGCCATCAACCGATAATAGATCTCTTTCTATCACCCAATCTTGCAGAGACGTAAGCTCACGGATAGGAACAGGCTTGTCTGATTGAATAACATATCTGAATATCTCACTTGTTGCACCATAAGGTGGTTCGATTTCTGCTTCCGCACCATCTGGTAAATTAACGGAATGCATGCGATTTGCAGCGTATTGCTGTGCATAGAAATCTTCAATATTATCTTTAAAATTCACCGTAATGACAGATAAACCAAATAACGAAATTGATTTTACATCTGTTTTTCCTGGAATTGTATTCATCGATTTACTAATAGGTAAGGTGACGAATTTTTCAATTTCTTCCGCACTTCGTCCGGGCCATTGTGTAATGATACGGGCTCTTGTATTGGTTACGTCTGGAAAAGCTTCAATGGGCGTTTGTTTGTAGGCATATAATCCCGCAATAATAAGTAACGCAACAAAAAAGAATACGATAACGTGGTTTTTTAAAGCAAAACCTACAATTTTTTCTACTAGTTTAACCATTTTTTGGATTTCTGTATGCTTTGTTTGGTATGCCTGGATTTTAAAAACAGGCCATGCTTTGCCCGTACGATTTATTTACCTATTAAGTTGTTATATACTAGAAGGCTGTTCTTTTGAATGATATTGTCGCCGGCGTGTATCTCAGGGGAAGAGGTGAAATAGTAGCTACTATTTTCATAATCAGGTATAAAATCTATTATTTGTAGATCACAATCGTTATTGATTTTGATGAGATGGTATGTTTCGTTGTCAAATACTACTGCATTTTGGGGGATGGCAACCATGTTTGATTTTTGTGATAAATGAACTGTGATGGTCGTCATCATTTCGGGCTTTAATAATTGGTCAGGATTATCAAGCGCCACAATAGCTTTGAGCACTTTTTCATTGGCATCTACCACATTTGAAA
Organism: Pseudosphingobacterium sp.; assembly: GCA_035565175.1. Taxonomy (GTDB): domain Bacteria; phylum Bacteroidota; class Bacteroidia; order Sphingobacteriales; family Sphingobacteriaceae; genus Olivibacter. The sequence continues at coordinate 12,971 of DATMSZ010000159.1, read as the reverse complement.
TGCGGGTTATAACACCTTTGAAAATTTTATCAGGGTATGCCGTCGTCTCGATATCTACATTTAGCCCTTTTTTAACGGTGCTTATATTGCCTGCATAGACATTGGCCATTACCCAAATTTTGCTTAAATCTCCAATAACAAACAATGGATTATTACCACTTTCAATTTGCTGTCCGTCTACAACGTTCTTCTCCACAATAAACCCGGAACTTTGAGCCTTTATGGTTAACACACCACTTTCAATGTTGCCACCGTACATAGTGAGACTCTCCCCGATTTTCTTGATTTCGGATTCAGCGCTGCTAACATCTGATTGTGCTTCTAATACTTCTTTATCTGATGCCACGCCATCTGCATATAAATTTTGCGTTGCATTTAGCTGGCGCTGTGCGACTTTTAGTTTAATCTTGGCCTCTCTGAGGCTGGCGCTCATGTCATTTAAATCGGCACTGCGAATTTCAAGTAAGGTTTGTCCCTTCTCAACAAAGTCACCAAGTGTGAAATGTACATGCCGTACTACACCACTTAATAATGGTACGAAGCGATAAACCTTATTCTCATCATAACTAACATTTCCTGTAAGTTTAAGAACCTCACTGCCTTCTGCCTTTTCTACAATTGTTGTGTCGATAATTTTCTTTAATTCGGTGTCTAGGCAGCGTTTTTCATTCTTTAAGGGAAAATCGTTTGTTTGGCTTGATCTGCAAGATGCGGCGACCATACAAATAAGCGCAATCTTTGTTATGTTGGTTATTTTCATCTGTCTATCTTATTCTTTTTTGTAAATACAGAATGCAAGCTCGCTAGGGAAGATACGTTTCCGTCGCATTTTGCATTTTATGGTATCAATGATCTGGCAGCTGCTGAATCATTTGCTGCTAGGTGGTTTTACATAATTAAACCACTGCCAGAGGCTCTTGTATTTTAATGATCGTTATAATCATATCAGATTCATAATTCCATTCCCATTAGGTAGTTTAGTTCGTTTTCTTTCATCTTTATGTCTTTAAGTGATTGGTAATAAAGTTGTTTGCTTTCTTTGAAGGAGTTGAAAAGATCAAGAAATGCTAGAAGACTTAGGTTCTTTTTTATAAAATTATCCGCAACTGAAACCTGCATCTGCTTTAATTCGCTTAAGTAATCCTTATCAATTTGATTGTAAAGATGGATAGCTTGCTGTAAATTTTGGAAATGCTCAACGATTTGATTATTAATATCTATTTCTTTTTCTCGGAGTTTAAGCTCATTTTTTTGTATTTCCAATACGGCATGTTTGATATTGCCTTTATTTCGGTCAAATAGGGGGATGTCCATAGCGATACCGACACCAAAAAAATTAAACATAGTTGATCCGGCACGGTCATAGTTTAAGTTTAACGTTATATCAGGCGTTTTTTTTGCCTGTTCTATAGCCCATCTGTTAATGCTAATATCTTTTGAGTTGTGAGCTAATTTGATCTGCATATTGTTGTGATTAGCATCTTCTAATAGTTTTTGAATTGACAATGATTGTAATCGTCCTATTTCCGCGTTATTGGGACTGTCGAGTATCACTATATACGTGGATGGTGAAATGGCCATCCAGGTTTTCAACTTGGTCTGTTTTTCGTTTATTTGAGTATTTACCTCATTTAATTCCGAATTGACCGAAATCAGTAATGCCTTTATTCGTAAAAAGTCTGCGCGCGATATATTTCCAAGTGTAAATTGCGCGGATTGGGCATCTAAGAGTTTGGCGATGATATGATGCTGAAGGGACAAATCTTCTTTTAAATGCTGCTGATAGAGCAGTTCTGCCAATTCTGATCTAAATTCTGCCTTTAACGCTAGCAGTATATCCATAAATGAGTTTTCGGCTAATATTTTGTTAGTCGTTTCTAAGCGGATATTTTTCTTTCGTTTGTTAGCAGTAAGAATCAATTGTTCAAGTTGTACAGTAAATTGCTGGTTTCGTCCAAAATTTCCAATTAATGGTGGGATTTTCTCTGACGTTTCATTTCTGTTAACATTTATTTCATCAATCGATAAATTAGGATTCGGCCATACCTTAGCCTGTAGAATCATTGCTTCCGCTTGGTTAATATTGAGTTGCTCGGCAAGCAGTGTGAGGTTGTTCTTTAAGAGAATTGTCTCCGCATCCTTTCCGTTTATGCGTAAGGTATCGCTAAATTCGGCTCCCAAACTTAGTTGATAAACTAAGCCGAAAATAAGCGTGAAAAAAAAGCAAAGTTGTTGTACTGCAGTCATTATTCTATTGGTATAATGCCGCAAAGATGCACCCTCTTAGATTAGGAAGGGTTTAAGTGCATATTAGAGTTTCATTAGATATTTTTCCATTTTGGTCCGTGGGAGCTTTCTCTTATAATTAATACTGGGTCAAGTTTAATTCTAAGAGGGGCAGATTTATAAAAGTCTCCCGCTTTTAACATTTTAAGAAATTGTAAGGCGATTTCTTCTCCCATGCGGTTGGTCTGCTGGTCGATAGTTGAGAGAGTAGGGCTAACCAAGCTTCCAAAAGCTTCATTAGCGAAGCCGATTACGCCTACTTCATGAGGAACATGGATGTTTTGTGTCTTCAGTTGTTGTATAACTCCCATAGCCGTAAAATCTTCCAAAGTAAATATGGCATCAAAAGGAATTTTCCTTGATGTCAGGCTTTTTACACATTCCTTCCCAAAGTCCAACGACAGATTTCCCTTAAGAATCAAATCTTCGTTTAAAGGGAGCTTGTATGCTTGTAGCGCGTCTTTATACCCTCTCATCCTTTCTTTGAAGATTGCTAAATCTCTTGTTTCTGTGATATGAACAATATTTTTATATCCAGCTTTTATTAAATGTTCAGTGGCCATATAGCCACCTTTGTAATCATCTATCGTTACGGAAGGGGCATTAAGGTCATCTAACGATCGGTCGAAAAAAGCGAGCGGAATATTTCTATTAATTACATCCTCATATGTACCGCTATCTTCCCTATTGATAGCTATTGAGGCTATTACACCATCAACCCTAGAGTTGAGCAAGGTTTCAATACCTTTATCCTCTTTTTTGTAAGATTCTTGTGATTGATAGAGTAATACTGAGTAACCATTTTGATTCATTACCGATTCAATACCGTGCACTACAGAGCTAAAGAAACTGACATCAAGGGAAGGTACGAGCACACCAATGATATTGCTTTTACCTGAACGTAAAGAAGACGCAATCTTATTTTTACGATAACCTAGTCTTTCTGCGGTTGTTTTTACAAGTTCTTTTGTGTTCTTGCTTATCGCCGGGTGGTCGTTAAGTGCTCTTGCAACCGTCGAAAATGTGATATCTAATTCTTTAGCTATGTCTAAAATGGTTACCTTCTTCATCGATTGTGTTTTATTTTTTGTTGATAATCTGCTGCTTAGTAGAAATTATTTATAATGATTTACAATGCAAATTGACGCTTTATTTATTTTATCGTGGGCTAATACTGCTTTGCTATATTTAGTTTATATCTGCTTATAGAAAGGAACGCCTAGATAATTCTTTAATGTAGTGATTTTTACTACTAAATTCTCAATTGCGATCATTAAACTTCTAAATGCGTTATTGGTATCTTGAATAAAATTTATCAAAAATAGAGATTGCAGTTGGAATATTGGTAGTTAAGTTATATTTTTATGCCAACGTTAGCACTAACTAATTTTAAACATAGGAAAATATGCTGTTGTTAGGAATTGATATAGGAACCTCATCAATAAAAGTATCTGTGGTAGATGCTAGTACTCAAAAATGTATTATTTCATGCCAACATCCAGAAAAAGAAGAAACGCCTATTAGTTCGCCTTATCCGGGATGGGCTGAGCAGTCTCCCGATATGTGGTGGGAGCACGTTAAATTAGCGATAGGAAAACTTAATAAAAGCGGACTTTATAGTCCCAATGATATTAGCGCTATTGGCATAGCTTATCAAATGCACGGTTTAGTGATGATTGATAAGTCACATAAAGTATTAAGAGATGCCATCATCTGGTGTGATAGTAGAGCTGTAGATATTGGCGTCAAGGCTTTTAATTCATTAGGTCAGGAAGACATTCTGAGAAGTCATTTAAATTCACCTGGAAATTTTACCGCGTCTAAATTAGCGTGGGTAAAAGAAAATGAACCAGCTATTTATAAGCAGATATATAAAGTAATGCTGCCTGGTGATTTTATTGCAATGAAGTTAACAGGAACCGTCACAACCAGCATTTCGGCACTGTCTGAAGGAATATTTTGGGATTTTAAGAGGAACGATCTGTCCGAAACAATTAAGGATTATTTTGGTTTTGAAAACGACCTGTTCCCAGCTATCGTACCGTTGTTTTCTGAACACGGGTGTATAACAAAGTCTGTGGCCGATGAGCTACAACTGCAAGAGGGAATTCCAGTAAGCTATAAAGCAGGTGATCAGCCAAATAATGCCTTGTCATTAAATGTATTGGAGCCTGGAGAGGTTGCGGCAACCGCAGGTACTTCAGGTGTTATTTACGGAGTAAGCGAGCAACTGATATACGATAAAAAATCGCGTATTAATACTTTTGCTCATGTAAATTACAGTAAGGAAAGGCCTCTTGTGGGTGTTTTACTGTGTATAAATGGTACCGGAATATTGAACAGATGGGTAAAAGATCATTTTGGTGCGGGATTGGATTACGATGCCATGAATGAGAAAGCACTTGAGGCGCCAATAGGCAGCGATGGTTTACGTATTTTACCGTTTGGTAATGGTGCAGAAAGAATACTGGAAAACAAGACCTTAGGTGCGCTAATATCTAATATTGATTTAAATAAACATCAATCTAAACACATTTTTAGGGCATGCCAGGAAGGTATAGCCTTTGCTTTTCGTTATGGTTTAGATATTATGCGTGAAAATGGTGTCAATCCAACGGTGATTAGAGCAGGAAAAGCCAACCTTTTTCAAAGCGAATTATTTGCCAACATTTTTGTTAATGTCACTGGAGTGCCTGTAGAATTGTATAATAATGATGGGAGTGTTGGGGCAGCGCTCGGAGCTGGGATAGGTGCTGGTATTTTCGAATCCCCTCAAGAAGCATTTTCAAACACCAAACCGCTGAAAATTATTGAACCCAACGGAGAGGATATGTATGAAGAGGTGTATCACGATTGGAAAAATTTGTTGAATAAACACATTAAATAAGTAGAGCTAATAAATTGATTAACAAAAATTATAAATTATGTCTATAACTATTGGTGAAAAAGAATACTTCAAAGGTATTGGAAAGATTAACTACGAGGGTTTAGAAACAGATAACCCATTGGCTTATCGTTGGTATGACGCGAACCGTGTGGTCGCAGGTAAAACGATGAAGGAGCATTTGCGTTTTGCAGTTGCTTATTGGCATTCCTTTAACGGAACAGGTAATGATCCTTTTGGAGGACAGACCTTGTTTTTTCCTTGGGATGAAAACAAGGATGTAATTAAAAGGGCAAAAGATAAAATGGATGCTGCTTTCGAGTTTTTTACTAAAATCGACCTTCCTTATTACTGCTTTCATGACGTTGATGTTGTAGATTATGGAGACGATGTAGTCGAAAATGAGAAACGCCTGCAAACACTCGTTGATTATGCTTTGGGCAAACAAAAAGAAAGTGGTGTAAAGCTACTATGGGGTACAGCGAATCTCTTCAGTCATAAACGTTATATGAATGGAGCTGCAACAAATCCTGATTTTAATGTTGTTGCGCATGCAGGTGCCCAGATAAAAGCAGCTTTAGATGCTACTATTGCACTTGGAGGTGAAAACTATGTGTTCTGGGGAGGAAGAGAAGGGTATATGACGCTCTTGAATACAAATATGAAAAGAGAACAAGAGCATTTAGCTAAGATATTGCATATGGCAAAAGACTATGCACGTGCTCAGGGATTTAAAGGTACCTTTTTTATTGAACCTAAACCATGTGAACCCACGAAACATCAATATGATTATGATGCGGCAACTGTCATTGGCTTTTTAAGACAACACGATCTGCTAAACGATTTCAAATTAAATCTAGAAGTAAACCACGCTACATTGGCAGGGCATACTTTTCAGCATGAGCTTCAAGTGGCGGTTGATGCTGGTTTGCTTGGGTCGATAGATGCTAATAGGGGCGACTATCAAAATGGATGGGATACCGATCAATTTCCTAATAATATCAATGAACTAAGCGAAGCGATGCTTATAATTTTAGAGGCTGGTGGTTTTGGTGGTGGTGGAATTAACTTCGATGCGAAGATTCGCCGTAACTCTACAGATCCGGTAGATCTTTTTTACGCTCATATCGGTGGGGCAGATACATTTGCTAGAGCGTTGTTGATAGCTGATAATATTTTGCAGCATTCAGATTATAAAAAAGTAAGAACGGAAAGATATCAATCTTTTGATCAGGGAAGTGGAAAAACATTTGAAGAAGGAAAGCTTTCATTAACAGATTTGAGGGATTTAGCAATTAGCTTAGGCGAGCCTAAAACAATCAGTGGTAAACAAGAATACTTGGAAAACCTGATCAACCGATATATCTAAACCGTAATAATCTATACATCATAAGCTCATTAACAGTACTTTTTACTTAAGGCTGTTGAAGAGCTTATGATGTTTTATATTAACCTCCTTCTTTTTCTTCTAACGCTTTAAAGCGCCTGTTAATCGAAAACCTCTTTATGTTTCCTCGTCCGTTTTAACATCGCATAATTTTTTAACAAGGATAAAAGAAAGAAACATCCGGGGGCGAAAAAAATCGGCATTGAAATATATAAATCTTGCTATCTTTGTGACTCACAAAAAAATCACAGTGTAGGTGATTAGTAGAAATTTTATTTAAAACTTAAAAATCATAGTTGTAGATGATTAACATTACACTTCCAGATGGTTCTATTCGTGCATACGAAAAAGGAACTAATTCTTTGCAGATCGCACAATCAATTTCAGAAGGGCTAGCGCGCAATGTTTTAGCTGCGGAAGTCGACGGACAAGTCTGGGATGCTACCAGGCCAATTGAAAAAGATGCCAAGGTTCGCTTATTAACGTGGAATGATCCAGCCGGAAAGGCAACGTTTTGGCACTCATCAGCTCACCTTATGGCAGAGGCATTAGAAGCGTTATACCCAGGTACAAAATTTGGTATCGGCCCGGCAATTGAAACCGGCTTCTATTATGATGTTGATTTTGGTGATCGCGCGTTTTCCTCAGATGATTTCAAAATGATCGAGGATAAAATGTTGGAACTGGCCCGATCTAAAGCGGCCTATGAAAGAAAAGAGATTTCTAAAGCTGATGCCACGGCCTACTTTACGGAAAAAGGCGATGAATACAAACTTGATTTAATCAAAGACTTAGAAGATGGTTCGATAACGTTTTATTCGCAAGGTAATTTTACAGATTTATGTAGGGGACCTCATATTCCTAATACCGGCTTTATAAAAGCCATTAAACTTACCAACGTTGCAGGGGCCTATTGGAGAGGAGATGAAAGCCGGAAACAGCTAACCAGAATTTATGGTGTGACTTTTCCTAAAGCTGGTGAACTTGCAGATTATTTAAAGATGATCGAAGAAGCGAAAAAACGCGACCATCGTAAATTAGGTAAAGAGCTAGAATTATTTACTTTTTCTGAGAGAGTGGGAATGGGACTGCCATTATGGCTGCCTAAAGGTGCTGCTTTGCGTCAGAAATTAATCGACTTTTTACAAAGAGCACAAATAAAAGCAGGGTATGAACCAGTGGTAACACCTCATATTGGACATAAGAATCTTTATGTAACTTCCGGACACTATGAAAAGTATGGTGCAGACTCATTTCAGCCCATACATACACCGCAAGAAGGGGAGGAGTTCTTATTGAAACCAATGAACTGTCCGCATCATTGTGAAATTTACAGATGCAAACCGCGCTCATATAAAGATTTGCCCGTACGTTTTGCAGAATTCGGTACGGTTTATCGCTATGAGCAAAGTGGTGAATTGCATGGATTGACACGTGTAAGGGGGTTTACTCAGGATGATGCACATTTATTCTGCCGCCCTGACCAGGTAAAAGACGAATTTAAAAAAGTAATAGATCTGGTACTATATGTTTTCAAAGCGTTAGGATTTAATGATTATACCGCTCAAATTTCATTACGTGATCCGGAGAATAAAGCAAAATACCTTGGTAGTGAACAAAATTGGTTACTGGCAGAAGCTGCCATTATTGAGGCTGCAGAAGAAAAGGGGCTTAAAACCGTTGTAGAGCTAGGTGAAGCCGCGTTTTATGGACCTAAGTTAGACTTTATGGTAAAAGATGCACTGGGCCGTAAATGGCAGCTCGGTACCATCCAAGTAGACTATAATTTACCTGAGCGCTTTGAGTTGGAATATACTGGAAGCGACAACCAGAAACACAGACCTGTAATGATCCATAGGGCACCCTTCGGATCCTTGGAGCGCTTTGTAGCGGTATTGATAGAACATTGTGCTGGTGAATTCCCGCTTTGGCTTACGCCAGAGCAATTTATCATTTTACCAGTCTCGGAAAAATATGAAGAATATGCAAAAAAACTTTTAGAATCGTTAAATAATACCGATATTCGCGGGTTGATTGATTTACGAGACGAAAAAGTAGGCAGGAAAATTCGTGATGCTGAAGTGAAAAAAATACCTTATATGCTCATTGTGGGCGAAAAAGAGGTTGAAAATGGCACGATTTCTGTTCGAAAACACGGCGAAGGCGATTTGGGAAATATGACTATTGAGACCTTCGGTAAGCAATTAACAGAAGAAATAACAGTTTAATTAAGGAAATAATTTGGCATTAGGAAAACCAGGAATGAGAGGGCCACGCCCTCCTTTTAAAAAGAAAGAACCCGATCATCGTATTAATCAACACATTAAGGCTACAGAAGTCCGTTTAGTTGGTGAAAATGTAGAACAAGGGGTTTACCCAATTAGGCAGGCATTAGCAATAGCTGACGAATTAGAGCTTGATTTGGTTGAAATCTCTCCGAATGCAGTTCCTCCAGTATGTAAGGTTGTTGATTACAGTAAATTTGTTTACGAGCAAAAGAAAAAACTGAAAGAAATTAAGGCAAATGCTAAGCAAACCGTAATCAAAGAAATTCGTTTTGGTCCAAATACCAATGAGCATGACTTTGAATTTAAGCTTAAACATGCTATAAAGTTCTTAGAGGCTGGTGAAAAGGTGCGTGCGTATGTCCATTTTAAGGGTAGGGCGATTGTTTATAAAGATAGAGGGGAAATCCTATTATTGAAATTTGCTCAGGCTTTAGAAGAAATCGGAAAGGTGGAACTATTACCTAAGCTTGAAGGTAAACGGATGTTTATCACGGTGGCACCTAAAAATCCAAAAAAATAACAACTCATACAATTACTGTAAAAGAGTTTTAAGTACAACTAATAGAAAGATAAAAATAGATAAGATTATGCCAAAAGTAAAAACCAATTCCAGTGCTAAGAAGCGTTTTAGCCTTACTGGAACCGGTAAGATTAAGAGAAAACATGCATACAAGAGCCATATCTTGACAAAAATGAGCACTAAGCGTAAGCGTAATTTAACGCAAACAAGTTTAGTATCTGATGCTGATATGGGAAATGTAAAGCGTATGCTTGCTATCGGTAAATAACATCATAATTAACACATTTTAATAACCGGGTATTGGGTTGTAAGTCTGCTGACTGATTTCAGAATACGTAGCACCTTTTACCAAACTAATTTAAATTAATATGCCACGTTCGGTTAACGCAGTAGCTTCGAGAAGAAGAAGAAAAAAGATTCTTAAATTAGCCAAAGGCTATTATGGATCACGTAGCAAGGTTTATACCATTGCTAAAAATACGGTTGAGAAAGGTTTGCAATATGCATATCGTGACCGTAAAACCAAGAAAAGAGAGTTTAGAGCATTATGGATTCAACGTATCAATGCAGGTGCTCGTCAACACGGAATTTCATATTCTCAGTTGATAGGTAAGTTAAATACTAAGAATATCGGTTTAAACCGTAAGGTATTAGCTGATTTAGCTTTAAACAATCCTGATGCTTTCAAAGCAGTAATTGATGCAGTTAAATAAATTTTAATTTATCGTATTTCTATTAGTAAAGGGAGGTCATAAGACCTCCTTTTTTGTTTTAATAGCACGCAATTAAGCAATAACTCCAATATGTTGGTTCCAATAAGCGGTGGCTTCATTCAACATAAGTTGGTCAACAGCGTGAGGGAGATTATAAACATTTAAATACGCTAAGAGCGTTTCGGTGGCCATATTACCAGTCAATTCATCTTCTGCCATTGGGCAACCACCATATCCTCCGATAGCAGTGTCGAACCGCTTACATCCGCTTTCTACAGCAGCCTTAATCTTTTCTTTAACGGCATTTGCTTGACTATGCAAATGTACTCCTAAATCTAAATCGGGAAAGTCTTTATTTAGCTTTTCATATAACTGTGTGACGTTATGTGGCGTTGATACACCGGTGGTATCTGCAAGCATGAGGTGTTTTATTCCCATACTCACCAAGCTTTTTGCGTGGTAAGATACAAGTTCGGGACTCCATGTGTCACCATATGGATTGCCGAAAGCCATCGAAAGATAAACTAACGGCTCTTTCTTATGTTTTTTGCATAATTCGATAATTTCTTTTACTCGAGTAAGAGAAGTTTCTATATCGGCATTTGTATTACGTCGCTGAAAGGTTTCCGAAACAGAAAAGGGAAAACCTAGGAATGTTATTTCTGGAAACTGACAGGCTTCTATAGCTCCCCGTGTATTGGCAACTATCGCTAAGAGTTGCGTATTGGTGTTTGATAAGTCTAAATGGGGAATGATATCAGCGGTATCTCTTAATTGCGGTATAGCCTTAGGTGAAACAAAACTACCAAAGTCTAGACGATCAAACCCTACTTTCAAAAGGAGATTAAGGTATTTTACCTTAATTGGCGTGGGAACAAATTGTTTCATGCCTTGCATGGCATCCCTAGGACATTCAGTAATTTTTATCATGTTGGTATGGTAGTTAGTCCGTTAATTCGCTAATGAATGAGACAGTAAATATATCGTCAGGATTCGAATGAATTAGGTCTCTAATGAACCTTTGATTTTTACATATAGTCCATCAAGACCTTCGTCTAGTCTGATTTGGCAGGCAAGTCTGCTGTTCGTATCGGCATCGGGTAATGTATCTAACATATCCAATTCATCGTCTGAAGGCTCGCGTAGATTGTCACCATTAGACAATATTTCAACGTGACAAGTTGCACATAGAGCCATTCCTCCACAGGTAGCCAATATATTGTATTCAGAAGCTTTTAATACCTCCATTAAGCTTAAATTGATATCTTCAGGAATTTCAACAGTTTGGATGCTTCCATCCCTATCTTCTATTCTTATATGAATCATGGTTTATTGTTTTATAGCGACCATTTAACGTTCAAATGTTATATTAGATAATGCGCTTTCTAAATTAAAAAGCATTTATACCATTAACAGTGGTGTATTTAAAACTTAGTTTTTGTTCGGGATATACGTGTTTAAAGGCACTTTGCGCCATCAATGCAGCTTCGTGATAACCACACAAAATTAGTTTTAATTTGCCGGGATAGGTATTAATATCTCCAATTGCATAAATTCGCTCGACATTTGTTGAATAATCTACTGTGTTTACTTCAATGGCAGATTTGTCGATCGCTAAACCCCATTCTGCTATAGGCCCTAATTTTGGGCTCAGGCCGAAGAGTGGAATAAGTGCATCTGCCTCTATGGCATATTCTTCTTTTTGCTTATTTACTACATTTACATGTGTAAGATGCCCGGTTCCTTTTACGCTAGCAATATTATGAGAAAGCAGTAGGTCAATTTTGCCTAGGTTTGCCAATTCAAAAACTTTTTCTGCAGAATCAGGCGCACCTCTAAAGCTATCACTGCGATGTATCAATGTAATATGCTCGGCTATTTCGTTAAGAAAAATTGTCCAATCCAAAGCGGAATCTCCGCCACCTGCAATTACAACTTTTCTATCCCTATAAAGTTCCGGATTTTTTATCATATAACTTACACCCTTACCTTCAAAGTCTGTTAAACCCACTACTTCCGGTTTGCGTGGTTCGAAAGAACCTAAGCCTCCGGCAATCACAACAACGCTTGCATGGATAATTGTGCCTTCATTGCTCTCAAGGATATACGATCCGTCTGATTGTTTTTGAAGTGATTCAACACGTTCGCCTAAAGTAAACGTGGGGTGGAAAGGGGCCACTTGCTCCATTTGTTTATCAATAAGTTCTTGCGCTCTAATGGATGGGTAACCTGGGATATCGTAAATAGGCTTGTGAGGGTAAATTTCTGAAAGTTGGCCACCTACTTGCGGCAAAGCATCAATTAAATGACAGCGCATTTTTAATAACCCGGCTTCAAATACGGCAAATAGCCCTACGGGACCGGCACCTATTATACATATATCTGTTTTGATCATGATGTTTTAGTTAATGCAGTTTATTAAAATTCTAAATTTTTGTAAATGCTGTTAAGTATCCTCTCCAAATGTCTAAAATCATTTTCATTGAGATTTTCCCAAGCTTTAGTGCGGATCTCTTTTATTTCAGGAGATAGTTCCATAACTTTTTTCATTCCTTTTTCGGTAAGATGTACGATAAAGCTTCGCCTATCGCTCGGATGAACACGCCTTTCTGCTAATCCCTTTTTAGCAAGGAGATCTACTATTCTAGTAAGTGTTGGTTGATCTTTACCACATCGTTCTGCAAGATCCTTCTGAGAAAGATCTTTGAACTCATAGAGATTCTTTAATACCATCCATTGATCTAAAGTGATATCAAAGCCTTTACTGGAGAAAGTAGCTTGCGCATACTGCTTTACTCGCCTGGCTGTTCGGTCAAGTAAAAATGAATACATATTGTAAGGTTCTTTTTGCATGACAATATTTAGTATAACAAATATAAGTATGTTAATTAAA
>DATMSZ010000158.1:0-6062 GCA_035565175.1 Pseudosphingobacterium sp. | reverse complement strand
TCATACAGCGAGCACTTCCGCCACCATTTTGTTCTATAATGTCTAGGGGAGTATAAATAAGCTTCGCATGTTTTGTTAAACATGATATTTGTGCTTTATTGAGTGATAAATATGCTTGTTCAGACATAACTAACAGATGTTCATTCGATTTGTTTGCGATTTCTATCATGTTACCCGCAAAATGGACCATTTGCCGCAAAGAAATCTCTATAATTTCCTTCTTATTTCTTTCAAAAGATTTTATGACTTCAAGGCGCTCATTATCATTTTTAATAGCCTCACTACATATCACAACAAATTTAGCGCCCATACACATCATTACATTTGTATGATATATTGGGTGATTATGGCTGTCTACGGCGTCAAAAGTCACTGGTAGATAACCCATCTCTTTGCAGAATACATATAAAGGATCTTTATCGCTTCTGGGTGATAAACACATGTAGGCAATCTTATTTTCTCTGTCAAGTACCATGCTACCAGTGCCTTCCAGAAAAATGCCAGAACGTTCAAAATAACTTAGATCGATTACTCTTTTTAAATTATATTTCTTAGATAGTATTTCCAAAATCTCTGGCCGCCTTTCTGCGCGCCTATTCTCTGCAAACATCGGATAAAGTATCGCAGTATCATCTTCATGGAAGGAGATCCAGTTATTTGGAAACAGCGCATCAGGGGTAGAGGGGTCTTGTGTGTCGTCAAATACATTAATCTCCACTTCATTCTCCCTTAACAAGGTGATAAAATCGTTAAATTGTTTAAGGGCCAGGTCTTGCACATTGGATGATGACGAAACTTGCTGGAACTTGTTATTAACAGCCGTTTCTTCATTATATCGAAAGCCGATTGGCCTTATCATCATTATATTATTTGTAGGGATCATAAATATAGAATGTATTAATCGATATTATCTCTCTGTAAAGGTAAACTCATACAATGAAAGCCACCGCGAGCTCTGGACAGCTCTGCAGAGGGGAGTAAAATAAGTGTGTCTTTTATTTCTTGAGTATTTAATTTATCTGTTTCAAAGGCTTCCAGCATCTCAGAAACCTTTTTTACTTCAAAACCTTTGTCCAAAAAAGCTTTAATGGTTTTATCATTTCTATCGTAACCTAAAACTACTCCTTCTTTTAATGCTAAAAGATTACAGGAATCAGTCCATTGTTCACGGGAATCATATGGAAAAATATTGTTACCGCTGTAAATAAACTGCGTTTCTTCTTTGCTTTGCAAGTCGTTTTTGCTTACATCATTGAGGAGTTCCTCTAATGAGGAGAAACGTTTTGGTGTTTGTTGCTGGTCTCTGTAGAACTGTATAATTTCCGTTGTTTGTTGTTCGGGGGGTGTGAAAAAACTAACGGGCTCGTGAACATCTGTTTGTTGTTGTTTCGCTACCGAAGACAGAATAACCCAAACATTTCGTTTAACTTGAGTAAAGATTGTATCGATGTGCATGAAGTCTCTCTTATTAGGTATTTTAATAATGCTCACCTTCTCTATAGCTTTGTGTTGAAATAGTAATTTTATCGCTTCATTTGCACCATAAGGAGACGTTCTTTCGCTACATCCTATTAGTACATGATTGCTGCTTACAATCATAACATCACCACCTTCTAAAGTAGCACGTTGTTCTTCATCTTCACCAGGGCGTAAGAAGTGCTGTATAGGATCGGGGATTTCCAACACGTTCTGTTGATATGCTGCAAAAAGAGGATGATTAAAGAAAATATAACGCATAATAAGGCTTTCACGACTTCTCGCCTTTTTTGCGGGTTTGTTTAATAAAATATGGTTGTTTATGACAACGCCTAAATCGCGTGTGAAGATTAGATTCGGGATAGGGGCAAAAATCATATGTTCATCGTCCAATGAACCCGAAAGAACAATCTTTGCCAGTTTAATAGGCTCCTTGTTAACTAATTGCTGCTGTAAACGGTAATTGCAACCTTCAATTGCGCAGACAGCTGCTACCAAATTGTTTTTCACAATAGTATTTTCTAAAATATCAGCTAAAAGGGATTGGATTTCAATAACCTTATCGGAGTGATGAAAATGTATGTGATCTGGCTTAAAAAAGGAACGATTGCTCTTTTCTGCATCGATATCGGATAACTTACCCTTAATTTTTGCCGGATCTAAAAAATACATTAGTAGCTTTACATAATAGTCGTATTCATCTTTTCTCAAGGTGTTTAAGTGTACAATGTCTTCAAACAGCCAATCTTGCGCTTTAGACGGTACGACTTGTCCAAGTCCACTATCCGGACTATGTATCAATAGCTTACGAAGTGTTCCAATTTCTGAATTGACGTTCATGGTGAATCTCAGTGCTAATAAGGTTTTACGTTTAAATATTAACCAGACTGTTTAGATCTATATGATAGAAGCTTATGGTGGTTTTTTGTGTTCAATAGGTCTAATGATCTAGTTGTTCTGCAAATTAGGTTTTATTTTCAGAAAAAAAAATTCCAATATTTTATCTAAGTTTGACCCATGAATTTTATCGTAACCCTAACGCTACAAGCAATAAAAAAAATATATGGAGAAGAAATTCTCGAAAGTGCAGTAACCCTACAGGAAACACGAAAAGAGTTTGATGGACAGGTAACTATCGTAACATTTCCCTTTACTAGATTTTCTAAAAAGTCACCTGAACAAACGGGTGAAGCAATTGGCGAGTACTTAGTGGCAAATTCTGACGATGTAGAGGCTTACAATGTAATAAAAGGATTTTTAAATATCAGTTTAACGGATAGCTTTTGGTTAGATCAATTAGATAGGCAAATACTTAGAAAGGATGTTGGTATTCTTCCTAGAAATGGGCGGAAGGTGATGGTGGAGTACTCCTCTCCAAATACAAATAAGCCCTTGCATTTAGGGCATGTTCGAAATAATCTTTTGGGATACGCTGTCGCTGAGCTGTTAAACGCAGCAGGCTATGACGTTATCAAGGCCAATTTGGTTAATGACAGAGGAATACATATCTGCAAGTCAATGCTGGCTTGGCAAAAATTCGGGGAAGGAGAAACTCCGAATAATAGTGGTCTAAAAGGCGATAAACTAGTAGGCAATTACTATGTTCGGTTTGATCAGGAATATAAAAAGGAGATAGCATTATTAATGGAAGAAGGCAAGACCGAGGAGGAAGCGAAAAGGGAAGCGCCGTTAATGAAGGAGGCCCAGGCTATGCTACGGGAATGGGAAGCAGGTAATAAGGAGGTGATTGAACTTTGGAAAATGATGAATGGGTGGGTGTACGATGGATTTGAAAAGACCTATAAGAAAATGGGTGTTCATTTTGATAAAATTTATTATGAATCTGATACCTACCTACTCGGTAAAGATATTATTGAAGAAGGATTATTGAAAGGTGTGTTTTTTAAGAAAGCTGACAATTCCGTTTGGATAGATTTAACAGCGGAAGGGCTCGATGAGAAATTAGTGCTGCGTGGAGATGGAACGTCCGTTTATATAACGCAAGATTTAGGTACTGCTCAATTAAAATATAATGACTACCAGATGGACAATTCGATCTATGTGGTAGGAAACGAACAGGATTACCATTTCAAAGTATTGTTTCTGATTCTAAAAAAACTAGGGAAACCTTGGGCCGAAGGGCTGTATCATTTATCGTACGGAATGGTTGATTTGCCCTCTGGAAAAATGAAGTCTAGGGAGGGTACTGTTGTTGATGCTGATGATTTGATGGCAGAGATGATAGATACTGCTAAAAATAGGACAGAGGAACTTGGAAAAGTAGAAGATTTTTCTAATCCTGAAAAAGAAGCTCTATATGAAATGATTGGATTGGGGGCGTTAAAGTACTTTCTCTTAAAAGTAGAACCGAAGAAACGTTTGCTATTTGATCCTAACGAGTCAATTGATTTTCAGGGTCATACCGGGCCGTTTATTCAATATACGCACGCTCGAATAAAATCTGTTCTTACGAAAGGTGGATATAAAGCGGAAATAGTTAAAGCGAAGCCCGCTATTTTGGAAAATACAGAACGTGATCTTATCAAGGAGATAGTTAAGTTCGACGATATCGTAGCGAACGCCGCAGAAAGTTACAGTCCTGCGTTAATTGCCAATTATATATATGAGCTCTCAAAGTTATATAATAAATTTTATCATGAGGTTTCTATTATTAAGGTAGAAGAGGTTCATTTGAAAAATTTTAGACTTAATTTATCGGCTGCAACTGCTCAAGTAATATCAAAGGGAATGAAGCTGTTGGGCATCGCTGTGCCAGAGCGCATGTAAGTTTACTTCATATTAAGAGCTAACAAAATGGTGTTTTAGCTGTTATAAAGTTAGTTCTTAATATATTCTATGGCAGCAGTTTTATTGGTAATCTTTCTTCTAAGTTTTTTTGCTTTATTTTTCTATCGTTTTCAACCTAAGGTGGTGGGCTTTACCAGCGCTGTCGCCATGTTCCTTGTTTTTCTCTTTTTTTGCAAGAGTATTCAACCCATATTGCAAACCGATTATATTACACAGGAAATTGCTTGGGTGCCTTCTTTAAAAATCAATCTTCGATTTTATTTGGATGGTTTAAGTTTATTTTTTGCATTACTGATTAGTCTTTTCGGTTCACTTATATTGTTTTATTCAACCGTATATATGCATGCCAAAGCAAAGGTTAATCGCTTTCTTTTTTACCTACTGCTTTTTACGGCGTCTATGTTAGGTGTGGTGCTATCAGATAACATTTTTTTACTTTATGTATTTTGGGAGTTAACAAGTATAAGTTCTTATCTATTAATTAGTTTTGATAATGCTAAAAAGAAATCTAGAGAGGCGGGAATGCAAGCTCTGCTGGTCACAAATGCTGGAGGACTAGCTCTATTTGCAGGACTGTTCTTATTGGGCAATACAGCCGGGTCTTTTAATTTATCTACTATTCTTCAAGGCGATATTGGTTTTTTGGGAAGCTACACGGAACCAGTTATATTTTTGATACTATTGGGATGTTTTGCAAAGTCGGCCCAGTTTCCATTTCACTTTTGGCTGCCTAATGCCATGGCCGCACCAACACCTGTCAGTGCCTTTCTACACTCCGCGACCATGGTGAAAGCAGGGGTTTTCTTAGCTATGCGTATGAATCCTTTATTAAATGGGACAGCGTTATGGCATTACAGCCTACTTGTTGTGGGGGGGATAACAATGGTGATCGGTGCATGGAAAGCTCTTAGAGAGAACGATCTAAAGTCTATCCTAGCTGCAATTACTATCAGCACCTTAGGGTTACTCATGGCTTCTATTGGTGTAGGTAGTGCGATAGCTTTGGAGGGAGCACTTATCTATTTATTGGTGCACGCTTTATACAAAGGAGGGCTATTCCTTGTTGTAGGAAATATCGATAGCCAAGCGAAAACCAGAGATTTGAATAACTTATCTGGATTGTTCAAATCTATGCCTTATACTGGCATTGCCGCTATATTGGCATGTCTGTCGATGGCCGGATTGCCTCCATTATTAGGCTTCATAGGGAAGGAGAAATTATACTTAGCATTATTGGAGGGCGATTGGAAGGACTATTTATTCTTGACGTTTTTTCTTTTTTGCAGTACTGTATATTTTATGCTATCCGTGAGATTATCCTATGGCATATTTTTTGGCAGGGCAAAACCGTTAGGCAAAATAAAGGAAAGCGCTTTTTTTATGTGGCTTCCACCGCTTATATTAGGTTTACTCGGAATATTATTTGGCCTTTTAGGGGAATATGTTGAACCCTTTTTTTATGAGGTATGCAATGCTATTATTGGAGTTCGAAATAAAGTTAGTGTCGATCTAGCCCTATGGCATGGTTTTAATAAACAATTTTTATTAAGCATATTAACTTGGTTAATTGGAGTGTTAGTTTACTTATATCGCAATAAGCTAAAAAAACTTAATAACCTGTTTAATTTCCTTTCATTGGAAAGGGGGTATATGTTTACTTTACAGAAGACGGGTACTATAGCCTCATCCGTCACCCTGTTTTTTCAAAATGGTTTTTTAACAAAATACTTAAAAGTAATATTTGGGGTATTAATCATTCTTTTATTTTGGGTTTATGT
>DATMSZ010000157.1:0-29478 GCA_035565175.1 Pseudosphingobacterium sp. | reverse complement strand
GAAAGAAGATGCAAGAAAGCATTATGGTAAAATATTGGATGAAGAGGCTGATAAATTAAATAATTTATTGAACACATTGTTGTCGTTTACCCAAATTGAGAATAAATCCATTAAATTGAAATACGAGGAAGTTGAACTAGACGAATTTTGTGATAAGATAATTAATAGTTATAAATTGAAATATCCTGATTTTGACTTACAGTATCAAATAACAGGGGTATCAGTGTTCTTTACCGATAGAGTGCTATTAGGAAGTGTTTTTCAAAATTTGATTGACAATGCGTATAAATATTCTGAAATTGGGAAGAAATCTTTAAAAATTACAATTTTCAAGCAAAAAAAGCAAATTATGTTTAAGTTTGTTGATAGGGGAATAGGAATCCCAAAACAGGAGCTGGTAAATATTTTTAAGAAATTTTACAGAGTGCAAAGTCAATACAATCAGCAAGGAAGCGTTGGGCTAGGTTTGGCTTTTTGTAAAGAATTATTAAATTTTATGGACGGTAATATCCAAGTGACGAGTACGGAAGGAAAAGGATCAACTTTTATTGTAACACTTCCTTATTTAGGATAATTTTTTGATATAACAGCACAGAAGTAAAACCATGCAAAAAAACACGAAAATTGCTGTAATTGAAGATGATGAGAATCTTCGTTTTTTAGTTGTCCACCGGTTAGAGTCTGAACACTATCAGGTGATTCAGGCCGCCAATGGCAAGGACGCTGAGACTTTAATTTTGGAACAGAAACCAGATATTGTTTTGTTAGATTGGATGCTTCCGGAAAGACAAGGATCGGAAGTTTGCGCCAATCTCAGGAAGGCGGGTTTTAACAACCTGATTATTATGATGACCGCCAAGTCGCAAGATGTAGACAAAATAGATGCCTATAGTTTTGGCGTTTCAGATTACATAACCAAGCCCTTCAATATGGATGTTCTCATTGCGATGATCGAGAATAAGGTTAAGTTTTTTGTAAATAATACCAATGACAGCTTACATTTTGGGAAAACGGAGCACCATCCAAATACCCATTCTCTTATTCGAGATGGTAAAAAAATCGAACTCACTATTCTGGAAAATAGAATACTGCTTTATTTTCTGCAAAATATTGATAGGGTAATCAGTAGAGATGAATTAATGCAGGTGGTTTGGGGTTATAGCTCGAACGTGAATACCCGTACACTAGACATGCATATTGTTAGACTTAGAAAAAAAATTGAGCACAATCCAGACAAACCCTTGCACCTTCAAACAGTTAGAGGAATGGGCTATAAATTTGTGGCCGAAACATAGCCATAGGTTGTGATGTTAAGATCTGTTAAAGGCACAGCAAAATTTGATTTTTAAAGAAAAAAGCTATACCTTCGTAGGTAAACAGCAAGACCATACTCAGTGAAAAAGGTATGGTCTTGCTTATTTTTTATACTATAACCTTTTAATATATTATTTGTATGGCAGATATAACATATTATAGTAAAGAAGGGCTGGAGAAGCTTAAAGAAGAACTTCAATATCTAAAAACGGAGGGAAGGGCCTCCATCGCGAGGGCGATAGCAGAAGCCAGGGATAAAGGCGATTTATCAGAGAATGCAGAATACGACGCAGCGAAAGAGGCGCAGGGATTGCATGAAGCCAAAATTGCTAAACTTGAAGAAGTCTTATCGAATGCACGGCTAATCGATGAGTCGAAGCTGGATTCTTCAAAGGTGTTGGCATTATCAATCGTCAAACTTAAAAATACTAAAAATGGAGCGATCATGACCTATCAGTTGGTATCGGAAACGGAGGCTGATCTTAAATCAGGTAAGATTTCTGTAAAATCACCGATAGCGCAGGGTCTTCTAGGGAAGTCTGTGGGAGATAAAGTAGAAATTGAGGTCCCCGCCGGTAAGATAGAACTCGAAGTATTAGAAATATCACGATAAATGAATGCGGTTATGTGCGGTTCCTGCCATAACCGCACATAGATAAAATCAGTTTAATATGTCAACTATTTTTTCAAAAATTGTATCTGGAGAGATCCCGGCGCATAAAGTAGCAGAATCTAACGATTATTTGGCTTTTCTTGATATTAGTCCATTAGCAGAAGGCCATGTCTTGGTAGTTCCTAAAAAGGAAATAGATTATATTTTTGATATTGGGGACGCAGACTATATGGGTATATGGATGTTTGCTAAGATTGTAGCTGCTGGTATTAAGGCGGCTTTTCCCTGCGAAAAGGTAGGCGTAGCAGTAGTTGGACTGGAAGTTCCTCATGCACACATTCATTTGGTTCCCATTAACCATATTGGCGATATCAATTTCTCGAAAGATAAGTTAAAGTTAAGCGAAGAACAATTAAGTGCTCACGCAGAGAGAATCAGACATGAGCTTGCCAAATTAACAAATAATGAATAGATTTTAAATGTATTGTTTGCTGTGTGTTAAGGAGACAGATTAAAGTTATTTTAACCGGTGCGAATTGTCCTTAATGAATGATTCCCAGCCTGAATAGCTTTTTTTCTGTGCGGTGTTACTCCCTTGAAAAGCATGACAAACGGCTACCGCTAGCCCATCTGTAGCATCTAAGAATTGCGGACTTTCCTCAAACTTTAAGAGACTCTTTAGCATCGAGGCGACTTGTTCTTTGGATGCATTACCGTTTCCGGTAACGGCCTGTTTTATTTTTCTTGGCGAATACTCTGCTATTTCTATATCTTTAGATAAGGCTGCAGCCATGGCAACCCCTTGCGCCCGTCCTAATTTTAAAATTACTTGTATGTTCTTTCCATAAAAAGGATCTTCCAATGCCATACAGTCGGGCATATATTGCGTTATTAAAGCACTGGTTTTTTCAAAAATCTGTTTTAATTTTAATGCATGATTATCCAAGTGGCCTAGCTTTACAATCCCTAAACTTATTAATGATAGTTGCTTTCCCTCCTCTTTTATAAGTCCATATCCCATCACTTTTGTTCCTGGGTCTATCCCAAGAATGATTCGTTCTTTTACGTCTCGCTGCAGCATTTTGCAATATTACGAAGTTTTAAAAGAACTTGATCGGAGTACCAGAGAATAAACCTAGTAAAAAGCTGGCAATTGCAATAAAATGTCTTTTTTGTACTGCAGTAAATATAATTTCTTTAAGTTTTAGTAACATTGCATAAACTATACTACCATTGAACGCTCAACTGAAGAAAATAATAAGCATTGTTATAAAAATAAGTGTGCTGATATTGGTCGCATGGTTTATTTATAGAAAGCTCAATGACAATCAAAACCTTCGGGAGTTTAAAGTTTTAATCGCGGAGCTCGAACCGTCTGTAATAGCTATTACTATCGCAGTTTTGTTTACGTTAATGTTTGCGAATTGGCTACTGGAATGTGTAAAGTGGAAATACTTGTGTAAGCCTATTCAGCAAATTAGTTTTGCAAAAGCTTTTGAATCTGTGTTCTGTGGTCTTAGCTGGGCTATTTTTACGCCCAATAGAATAGGCGAGTATGGCGGGCGGGTGTTTTTTTTAAAGCCAAGAAAACGCATTTTTGGGGTAGTGGCCATGGCGGTGGGCGCCTTTGCTCAAATGGTCATCACTAATATTGTGGGGGCTATCGCGATCTTATGGTTTTTATACGAATATCAACACCCCTCTTTTTGGGTTTTTGTTGGATGTTTTGTTTTGGTTATTGTTTTTTGTGGAACGATGGGGATACTATATTTCAATGTGAACTTACTCAGTAAGTTTATCCACAACATAAAAATTTTATCAAAAGTACAGCGATTTTTCTCACTATTGGGCAGGTATCATACAAAACAACTTTGGTATGTGTTTATTTTGTCACTTGCGCGATTTGTAGTATTTACTTCGCAATATTGTCTTATTATGCAGGTTTTAATAGATAATTTACCTCTGTTTCCAATGATTATGATGGTTTTTATCTTGTTTTTTATTCAGTCGGCAATTCCTTCCTTAGATTTGGTAGATGTTGGTGTTCGAAGTTTGACAGCTGGATACCTTTTTGCTTTCATTACGAAACAGGAATTAGCCGTTATGGCTTCCGCCGCTTCTATTTGGTTTATTAATCTAATAATTCCGGCAATAATCGGTTCGGTATTTGTTTTTAAAATTAATTTCTTTGGTAGTTCAAATAATTAGTGGCATAACAGCCGCATTAAGTATATATTACATATACGTATTACTTTATTTACGCAAGGGGTGGCAAAAGGTCCCGATTCACACCTCCTATCTTTCAACAGATGTTAAAACGAAGGTTAGCGTTCTGATTGCTGCAAGAAATGAAGCGCAAAATATTTCCAAAACTATTGAGGCAATTATAAGCCAGAATTATCCCAAGGACTTATTCGAATTGATCATTGTAGACGATCACTCTACCGATAACACCAGTCATATTGTCGCCTCTTATGCGGATAGGGGAGTCCGGCTTATTCAATTAAATGAACGTGAAAAATTAAATTCTTATAAAAAGAAGGCTATTAGCAAGGCAATTGCATTAGCAAAAGGAGAACTTATGGTAGCTACAGATGCAGATTGCTACATGGGAGATAATTGGCTGCGATCGATTGTGACCTTGTACGAACAAAAAGGGTATAAGCTTATTTCTTCACCTGTATTATATTATCAGGAAAAAAGTTATTTTGAGCGTCTGCAAGCACTGGAATTTCTTTATTTAATCGGTCTAGGTGCAGCATCAATAGGTGTTAATAAGCCATCTACCTGTAATGGTGCTAATCTAGCATACAGGAGAGATGTATTTTACGAGCTAGGAGGTTTTCAAGGTATTGATGACTTAGCGAGCGGTGATGATGAATTGTTTCTACATAAGGTGGCCGAGAGGTATCCTACGGGCATTGGTTTTTGTAAGGCCAAGGATGCTATTGTATTTACCGAAGCGAAAGAAAATTTACGCGAATTTATTCGACAGCGTAAAAGATGGGCGTCAAAGAGCACCAGGTATAAGAATAAAGCTATTGTAGCGTTAGGAGTTAGCATTTGGCTATTTAATGTAATGATTTTGCTCAACACGATCTTGTGTCTCGTTTTACATAAACTTGGTTACGTCCTATTGTTTTCTTTATTTGCTAAAATTGGAGTGGAATTTTTATTCCTATTTCCACTCACGGGTTTTGTGAACAGAAAGAAATTGCTTTTAAACTTACCTCTATTGAGTATTTTACATGTTCTCTATATTATTTATATCGGTGTAGCAGGGAATACCGGCAAGTATTATTGGAAAGGACGAATGGTAAAATAAAGGCATTTAATGCTTAACAACTGCTTTAATAGCTTCTTCGGCCAATTTTACCACCTCTTCTGCGTTTAATCCCTCGGGTTCTATTGGTGATAACACTTCCCAGCTCATGGGAATGAAAGTGTTCAAGGGAAACGATCCATATTGTACCATCTTCCACGAATTATTAATGGCAATGGGAACAACTAGCGCATCAGGAACCTTCTTTAATATGGTCGCAATTCCACCCACTGCGAATGGCTTCAGAATGCCGTTCCTTGAGCGGGTACCTTCCGGAAAGATGAGAGTTGACCACGTTTTCTCTCTCATATTATTTGCTAGTTTCAAGATTTCTGCGATAGATTGTTTGGGGTCTTTCCTATCTATATTTGCCGCGCCACCGTGTTTTAAATTAAATGATATGCTAGGTATTCCACTGGCTAGCTCTATTTTAGAAATGAATTTGGCATGATGTTTTCGTAAGAAATAAATTAGCGGTGGAATATCATACATACTTTGATGATTAGCTATAAATATGATAGAACGGTCGGTAGGAAGATGCTGGCGATTAATAAATTTTACTGTATTGCCTAAAATATAAAAACTACTCGTAAGAAACCAGTTTAATATGTCAACGGAGCGTTTATGGCTTGAATACCCTCCTAATTTTAAGGAAAGCCACTGGATAGGGTGAAATACTACCAAAATTAATCCAAAATAGAGATAGTGTATGGGCGTCAATATATAACCAAAAAATTTCCTCATTTGAATACTGTATTTATAAGCGATAGATCCGCCAAAAATAAGGTTTTTACCAAATAAACAGCATAAAAAGAGCCCATCTTGCTATAAGTGGGCTCTGGGATATATTTTAGAAAATCAAGTTAAATTCCAAAGGCTTGTTTTACCGGTTCGATATAATCGAGCTTTTCCCAGGTAAATAGCTCAACCTCAATGGTTTTTGTTTCGCCGGTGGTGTTTTCAAAGGTCTTGGTTACTTTCCTTGGGTCGCGGCCCATGTGCCCATAGGCAGCTGTTTCAGTATATATGGGATTACGAAGCTTTAGTCTTGTTTCTATTCCGTAGGGAGTAAGGTCAAAAAGAGCTTTGATCTTATTTGCTATTTCTCCGTCTGTAATGCTTAAATTGCTTTTGCCATATGTGTTCACATAGATACCCATTGGATCTTTTACACCGATAGCATATGATAACTGTACCAGAATTTCATCAGCCACGCCAGCTGCCACCAAGTTTTTAGCAATATGACGTGCTGCATAGGCTGCTGAGCGATCTACTTTCGACGGGTCTTTGCCTGAAAAAGCTCCTCCGCCATGTCCTCCCTTACCGCCATAAGTATCCACAATGATTTTTCGACCAGTTAAACCCGTATCTCCATGCGGACCCCCTATCACAAATTTGCCAGTAGGATTAATGTGATAGGTGATATTATGGTCAAACAACTTTTGAAGGGCAGGTTTTAATTGAGATTTTACTCTCGGTATTAAAATTTCTATGATATCCTTTTTTATTTGAGCCAACATTTCGGCCTCTGTGTCGAAATCGTCATGCTGCGTGGAAACAACAATGGTGTCTATGTGCAACGGGGTATGATCATCATTATAAGCAATGGTAACTTGTGCTTTTGCATCGGGGCGAAGATAGGTGATTTCTTTGTTTTCACGTCTTAATATCGCCAGTTCATAAAGCAATTTATGAGAAAGATCGAGTGCAAGAGGCATTAAATTATCAGTCTCTTTATTAGCATAACCGAACATGATACCCTGATCTCCTGCTCCTTGATCTTGTCTCTCTTTGCGATCAACGCCCTGATTTATATCTGCAGACTGCTCGTGAATAGCTGATAAGATCCCACAAGAATTAGCTTCAAACATGTAGGCAGACTTTGTATATCCTATCTTTTCAATGACGGAACGTGTTATTTTCTGCACATCTAAATACGTGTTTGATTTAACTTCTCCTGCTAATACGACCTGACCAGTCGTAACGAGCGTTTCGATTGCTACTCTGGAATCAGGATCCCAAGCAAGAAAGTTGTCGATTAAAGCATCGGAAATCTGATCAGCAATTTTGTCTGGGTGTCCTTCTGAAACTGACTCTGAAGTGAATAAATATGGCATAAAACTATTTTTTCAGTATAAAATTATGTTATTGTACATCGTAAAATGTATGGTGGGTAATGCAGAGGAGTGTTAAAACAGATAGAAAGCTTTTTTAGCACTTTTTTACTGTGGTTGCAATCCAGCCATGTAGTTGGCACGCAAATCATTCCACATTTTACATTGCAAAAGTACGATTCATTTTGATAATAATGAATGGTATGAGAAGAATTTTCATTTTATTGAGCATTCACGCTCAGTGATCTGGCTTTTTCCTTATTTCTAAAGGATTTTATCTAAGTTTGCTGCTAGAAGGAATGCATATCAACATGGTAAAGAAGCGTATACAATTTCTAATTAATCCGATTTCTGGTGGAAAAGATAAGAAAAGGTTCGAAAAGCTTGCGAGGAAACATTTGGACGTCAACTTATTTGATGCTGAGTTTATAGTAACCGAACATGCCAATCATGCATCGGAGCTTGCAAGAAAAGCGCTAGCTGATGGAATTGATTTATTGGTTGCCGTAGGAGGAGACGGCACCATCAACGAAATAGCAAAAGAACTATTAAACACAGCCACTCCGCTTGCTATAGTACCGGAGGGGTCTGGTAATGGGTTGGCTCGTTACCTAGGTATATCAACCGATATTTCACAAGCAATTAAGAAAATTAATGCATTCCAGATGATCACTATTGATAGCGGCTTAATAAATGGGCGCGCTTTCTTTAATGTTGCGGGGATGGGATTTGATGCATTGATCAGCGATCGTTTTGCCGGAAATATAACCAGAGGTCCTGTTGGTTATCTGAAAATAGTACTTGAAGAGATTAGTAAATACAAGGCCCAAACGTACAAATTAAATATTGATGGCAGCATCCTCGAACGAAAGGCTTTCATGATAAGTATTGCTAATTCGCCCCAATATGGAAACAATGCTTATATTGCCCCAGGCGCCTCTGCACATGACGGTTTATTGGACATCTGTATTATTAAACCATTTCCACTCATCCAGTTTCCGGTTATGATTTACCATTTGTTTAGCCGTACAGCACACCAATCAGATTATGTTGAAATTATAAAAGGGAAACAGATTACGATAGAAAGACCTGAAAAAGGGCCCATTCATCTCGACGGAGAACCGGTAGAGCTTAGCCAAAAATTAACTATTGAAGTTTTGCCTTCTTCTTTAAAAGTTGTATGTTAGTTCTATCATAATATTTGCGGAAGAAAGAAAATGAATGTCAACCATGTCTAAGCAAAAGAAAAAGCAATTTGATGGGATAGTGTATTCCACAAATCAACAGTTTGAGTACGAGGAGACAGAAACATTTGATGTCGAAACAGTAGCCCCTCAGAAGCAACAGTTACGTGTGTCATTAGATAAGAGACAGCGCGCGGGAAAGGCTGTTACACTTATTTCCGGATTTATTGGGAAGTCGACTGACCTAGAAAAGTTAGGAAAAACCCTTAAACAGCGCTGTGGAGTTGGAGGCACTGTGAAAGACGCAGAAATCCTTATTCAAGGAGATTTCCGGGT
Organism: Pseudosphingobacterium sp.; assembly: GCA_035565175.1. Classification (GTDB taxonomy): domain Bacteria; phylum Bacteroidota; class Bacteroidia; order Sphingobacteriales; family Sphingobacteriaceae; genus Olivibacter. The sequence continues at coordinate 20,595 of DATMSZ010000157.1, read as the reverse complement.
GAAAATCATCGATTTTCTAATAAAAGAGGGCTATAAAGTTAAGCAAGTAGGTGGGTAATTATGTGTTTTATGCCACTATTTGATGAATTAAATTCACATACGTACAATATATATGATGGCTAGCCGTTAAAAATGCATCGAAAACGCTTAAAAGCTAAATGAAGGTATTAGAGCGATAATATATAGAGAATTTCAAGCCATACATAGTGTTTATTTTACACTATATGTACTTTGTTGACTAATAATAAATTATGAATAATTTTAAATATGTTAAAACGACATTTTTAGCACAGTACATTTACGAAATAGATAGTAAAATCACTGTTTTTTTGTGTCATTTATTTGCAATTGCAAAAAAAAATGGTTTTTATTGTAAAATATTGCGGTCATTAAATAGGGAATGACTGTAATAAAAAGGCTTTTTTTAGCGTTGATGCCGCTGTTGCACGTTTGTAAGAAAAGCATATTTTAAAGTTAATATTGCATAAATTTGTTTTTAAATCTAAAATTATAAATTTGCTTTTGCCTTTTTAAAAATAACAGTTGAGGCAAAGTATTTATTGTACAATTAAAATTAATCCATAAAAACTAAAAACTAAAAAATCAAAAAAAATGGCAAACGCACCAAAACCAACCCCGGCTAAAAAAGAGAGCAGCTCAAAAGGTTCTAACGTATTTGCAAGTCTAGCAATCATCATTTGCCTCATCGTAGGCGCATTGGTATGGAAATTTGTAATGGGTGATCCCGCTAATTTCGAAGGTGGAGATCCGGAAGGACATCCTCTACCAGGTAACTACTTTGCCATGGTATACAAAGCAGGGTACATCGTTCCCGTACTTTTAGGCCTTCTTTTAATGGTAATTGTATTCTCGTTCGAACGTTTCTTCGTAATCAGCAGAGCATCAGGAAAAGGCAATGTTGACGCTTTTGTGTCAAAAGTGCAAGGTTATTTATCAGCTGGAAACATTGATGCGGCTATCAGTGAGTGTGATAAACAACAAGGATCTGTGGCTAATGTAATTAAATCTGGCCTTTACAAATACAAAGAAGCTTCTGTTGATAGCACGTTAGATACTGAGCATTCTGTATTAGCTATTCAGAAAGAAATCGAAGAAGCAACAGCTTTGGAAATGCCTATGTTGGAAAAGAATTTAACGGTTATTGCTACATTGGTATCTATTGGTACATTAACTGGTCTATTAGGTACAGTAACAGGTATGATCAAAGCTTTCGCGGCCTTGGCAACTGGTGGTGCACCTGATCAAGCGCAATTAGCAAACGGTATCTCTGAAGCACTTATCAATACGGCTACCGGTATCTTTACTTCTACCATCGCGGTTATCATGTACAACGTATTTACTTCGAAAATAGATAAATTGACTTATTCTATTGACGAGGCTGGTTTCTCTATCGTTCAAACCTACGCTTCTAAGCATAAATAAAAAATGTGAAAAAAATTCCATGATCCTTATGGAAATAGAATGGAATTTGCATCACTATATTAGAAACAAAATTTTTTATTTACTTATAAACGTAAAGAGATGCCGAAGATTAAGGTAAAAAGAGCGAGCACAACCATCGATATGACAGCGATGTGTGATGTGTCATTCCTGTTGCTTACGTTCTTTATTCTTACTGCTACTGCTCGCCAGCCAGATCCTCTACCTGTAGATACCCCTGCATCAACGGTACAAATTAAAGTGCCAGATGCTAATTTGGGTACAATTACAGTGGGAGATAATGGAAAGATGTTTTTTGGTGTAGCAGGACCTAATGTAAGAGTGCGTATGCTGGAAAGGATGTCTGAAAAATATAGCGTAGGGTTTTCGCAAAAGGAAAAAGAGCGTTTCGCTTTAATGGAGGGATTTGGCGTGCCTTTTGGTAATCTGAAACAGATTATTGCAATGGACAATGCGGCGCGCAATAAGCCTGGTTTACAACCTGGTATCCCTTCTGATTCAGTAGGAAATAATCCTTCCGAATTACATGAATGGATTATCGCAGCGCGTTATGCAACCAAAGAAATCAATAATGCGGAAATGCGTGTGGCCATTAAAGGAGATGCAAAGGAACAATATCCAGCTATTAAAAAAGTAATAGACATTCTTCAAGGTCAGAAAATTAACAAGTTCAGCTTGGTAACTAACCTAAGAACAGAAAATTACGCTGAATAGTTTAAAACAAAATTAAGAAATGGCAGAATTAAATACCGGTGGCAAACAGATGCCAAGGGTCGATTTGACCCCGATGGTTGACTTGGCCTTCCTATTAATTACCTTCTTTATGTTAACCACCACCCTTGCAAAACCACACGCCATGGATGTAGCGATGCCGGATAAGGATAAGGAGAATAAAGAGGATCAGTTGGAAGTGGCCGATAATAGAACCATGACCATACTTTTAGGTGCTAATGACAAAGCGGAGTACTATATGGGACAATTAGAGAAACCACTCGAAGGGCCCACAGTGACCGACTTTAGCAAAAATGGAATTAGACCTGTGTTGCTGAAAAAGTTAAAAGATGTGCAGGCAGCAACAGGGAAAAGCTTAATTGTTATCATTAGACCAAGTGACAAATCAAACTATCGCAATTTAGTGGATATCATGGATGAAATGAAAATTGTCAACGCAACACAATACATGATCGGTGATATTGGTACAGCGGAAGTAGAATTGTTGAAGAGGGATGGAATTTATTAACAAGGGTGCTTATTTAATCCCAAAATTAAAGTAAAATGTTAGGGTCTAAATTAGATATATTTAAAACGCAATGGCTGGATGTAGTCTTCGCAGGACGAAATAAGGCCTACGGCGCTTACGACTTGCGCACCATATCTTCCAAATATACCGCACGGGCTTTACTCATTGGTATAATATTATTCGTAGGATTGATTACCTCTCCTATGATAATAAAGGCGATAAGGGGCGAGGAGGAAGTAAAAGAGCCGGAAACAATTGAAACAGAAGTGGTTTTGTCGGAGCCGCCGCCAGTTAATGAGGAAGCTCCACCTCCGCCACCTCCAGTAGAACCCCCACCTCCGCGCGTGGATCAAGTACGTATGCCGCCCCCGGTAGTCGTTCCTGCTGAACAGGTGAGAGACGAAGAACCGCCAACTGTTGAACAGTTGAAGAAAGCAGATCCAGGTCCAAAAACGATTGCTGGAGATCCAACGGCAGATATCCGTATCGATATGCCTGTAGGGGAAGGACCAAAGGATGCGCAAGTTACGGAAGAAGGTTCGGGCGTAATGGATTTTAATGCAGTAGAAGTGCAACCAACCTTTCCGGGCGGTATGCAAGAGTTCTATAAATGGGTGGGTAAAAACTATAACTATCCACAAATGGCGAAAGAGCAAGGAGTTAATGGCTCCATACATGTTTCATTCGTGGTAGAACGTGATGGTTCTTTAACTGATATCAAGGTTTTACGTGATCTTAAATACGGTACAGGCGAAGAAGCAGTACGTATGTTAAAATCATCACCTAAGTGGAAACCTGGTATACAGAATGGACGCCCAGTACGAGTATCGTATTCGCTTCCTATTAAATTGAACCTTCAAGGAATGTAATTAAATGCTTGAAAGTAGAAATAACAATACAAATAAGCAGAAATCGCCCGCAAAGCGATTTCTGTCTATTTTGGGCCTTTTCATGTTCGGCTTTTATTTTGTATTGGGATTAATCATTATTTTTTGGAAGGATTTTCCTTTAGCTTTAGACCGTACGTACCGTATATTGTTCGGAATCCTACTAATTGTTTATTCGTTTTTACGTTTTGCTAGATTATGGCAAAACCAACGATTGGAAAGAAGACAATAAATAAGTAATAGCGACAATTTTACACAAAAAAGGGACGCTTTTATACGATAACGACCATGGATATTTATTTTTTAGTTAGATTTACGTCATATACCTAATTACTAATGATCAATACGCGAGCGCTTGTTTTAATAAGTATCTCTATAATTAGTGTGGGACTTTTGTCGTGCAATAATACGCCATCTAAAGATAGCGTGGGGATACTTACCGGTAGAGCGAACGTATTGGTAGATGAAACTATTGCTCCTTTGATCGAAGATCAGATAAGTGTATTTGAAAGTAGTTATACAAATGCAGAGCTAACAATGGTACCGAAACCTGAAAATGAAGTAATCAATACCTTATTAAAGGATTCTGCTCAGTTAGCAATTATGACTAGAGAGCTTAGTGAAAAAGAAATAAGTTTTTTTAAGGCAAAAACAATTTATCCACGAACGGTACGTTTTGCTACAGATGCGATTGCCGTAATTACGCATAAAAATAATAAGGATTCGACAATTTTAGTAGATGATATTATTAGGATTATGCAGGGTAAAAGCGTGGAAGGGATTCAATCATTGGTGTTTGATAATGCTAATTCCAGCACGGTTGCTTATTTTAGAAAATTAGCTGGGGTTGACAAGCTGCCTGAAAAAGGCGTGTACGCATTGAAAAGTAATGCTGATATTCTAAAATATGTGAATGAAAATCCACAAAGCGTGGGTGTTGTTGGGATTAGTTGGATTGTTGGCCCACCTGCCAATTTGTTGAGTTACGTAAAGAATATTAAGACCTTAGGCGTTAAAAATCAGCAGGGAAGACCTGGAGATGATGGCTTCTATAAACCTACTCAGTCAAACTTGGCTTTAAATTTGTATCCGTTTACCCGCGTGTTGTATTGTATTAATGTGCAGGGTAAAGATGCAATAGGGATAGGCTTCTCGGCTTTCTTATATGGAGAACGAGGGCAACGGCTGATTTTGAAATCTGGATTATTGCCAGACAGTATTCCCTCAAGGGAAATAATTATAAGAAAATAGTAAATTAGACTTTTAAAAAAACAAGAGAACAATGAAAATGATAAGAAGAGCAGCAGGTTTAGGTCTTGCGATCGCTTTCATAGCGTCGGGGGCTTCTTATGCACAAAGTCTTAAAGATGCACAAGTTGCCATAGACGCTGAGCAATACGCTAAAGCTAAATCTATTTTGAAGAATTTGGTTAAAAATAAACCAGAAGATGCAGAGAACTATTTTTATCTAGGTGACATCTATTTGGTAACTGATTATCCTGATTCCGCCAAAACCTTTTTTCAACAAGGTTTAACTGCAGATCCTAAAGATAATCTTAACAAAGTGGGATTGGGAGCAGTAGCATTGGCTCAAAATAATACTGCGGAAGCAGAAAAATTGTTTACAGAAGCAACTGAGAAAACAAAGAAAAAAGATTATTTAGAGAATTTGTATATAGGTAGAGCGTATATGAATCCTAATTTGGAGACGCCTGACTATAAGAAAGCGCTTACGTATTTAGAAAAAGCGAAAGTCGCTAATCAAAAAGATGCTTCAATTCCTTCATCTTTAGGAGATGCTTATTTTGGTTTAGGCGATGCAAGTAATGCCTACACAAATTTCCGTGATGCATACGATTTGGATAATACGTTTACACGTGCTCGCGTGCAGATGGCTATTATATCGAAACAAGCAAGAGCATTTCCAGAAGCGGTGGAAGATTTAACAAAAATTACACAAGAGCACCCAGAGTATGCCCCTGCTTATCGCGAATTAGCAGAAACATATAATGCTTATGCGCAGTTCTCTACTAAATCTGAAGATTATAACAGCCGTATCCAAGAAGCATTAAAGTTCTATAAGCAGTACATGGATTTAACAGATTATTCGTTGGATTCCCGTATGCGCTACGCCGATTTCTTGATTAAAGCAAGAGATTACAAGTCGCTAGAAGAGCAAGCGAATGAAATGGCGAAAATCGATAAAGTTAATCCTCGTATACTAAGGTATTTAGGTTATGCGTCTTACGAAAATGGTAACTATCCATCAAGCCAAAAAGCGCTTACAGACTTCATCTCTAAGGTAGACGAGAAACGTCTTATCCCACAGGATTATTACTTTTTAGGATTGTCTGAAGTAAGAATCGCAACCGATACTACGAAGGCTGTAGATACCACGTTATTAGCGCAAGGGGTAGCTAATTTAACCAAATCAGTACAATTAGATACTACGTGGAAAACTGCAGAAGATTTGAGCGGTGAGGCTAAGAAAACTTTTGATGCAAAAAGGTTTGATGTTGCAGGTGCTTTATTTAAAGCTGCTGCACAAGCGCCTAAATCTAAAACATATAACTACGATTTATTCTACTGGGGATATTCACAATATTACGCCTATGCATTAGGACTCAATAAAGATCCAAAGCCTAGCAAAAGCATTATAAAAGATGCTATTAGCGCTTTTGATAAAGTGAATGAGGTAGTGCCTGACATGGCAGAAGCCTACCTTTTCAAAGCGAAGTCATATTCTTTGTTAGATGATGATCCGCAAAATCCACAAGGATTGGCTGTGCCTCACTATCAAAAATATTTAGAGGTGATTAAAACAAAAGAACCAGATGTGGTTCAGAAAGCAGGAAGATTTAGAGCTGAAGCGCATAACGTAATTGCGGCAAGCTTGGTAAATCAAGAAAAATACGAGGAAGCTCGCCAACAGCTCCAACAAGCGTTAGAGGCGGAACCTGGAAATACTTATGCCACACAAACCTTAGAGCAATTAAAACCTGCTGCTAATAATGGCGGTGCTGCGGCACAAAAAAAATAATAAATATATAATTTAATGGGAGAGCCCGGTTCTATTTAGAACTGGGCTCTCCTATTTTATAGTATTTAGCTGGTGGATTTGTGATTTTCAGAAGTATCGTTTATGTTTGTAATCAGATCACTAAAAAACAAAATTATGGAGGCCGCTACAACCAGTACACCAATAGATTATTTACCAATTCTTTTTCAAATGATAGTTGCCGCTGGGTTTGGCGTTGGTACCATTATTGTTACCCATATAATAGGCCCCAAACTGCGTACAGACAATAAGCTAAGCTCTTTTGAATCAGGAATTGAAGTGATAGGAAATGCAAGGCAAGCTGTGTCTATCAAGTATTTTATGGTAGCCATACTTTTTGTCATATTTGATATAGAAGTGATCTTCATGTACCCTTGGGCCGTAAACTTTAGATCCTTTGGAATGGATGGGCTGATCGAAATGTTCATCTTCATGGGGCTCTTACTCCTAGGCTTTATTTATGTTATCAAAAAACGGGCATTAGAGTGGGATTAACAACCTCTTTTATTTTCTGTAGAACAGTTCTAAATAACCAATAGTTATAGTTTCTGAGTGCTAAATTATTAAATTTGAGAGCATACCTGCCTTTGAAGTGTAGGTTGTTTTTTAATATCAATGCCATGACCAGTTGGCATTTAATACCGTGAATTATGAGTGATATAAAATTAGCCCCCGCTCCTCCGGGAGTCTCTGGGGCAGGTTTTTTTGCCACTACTCTTGATAAAGCTGTTGGGCTAGCCCGAGCAAATTCCTTATGGCCTTTACCTTTTGCAACATCTTGTTGTGGTATTGAGTTTATGGCCACTATGGGGTCAACGTATGACTTGGCCAGATTTGGAGCAGAAAGACCTAGTTTCTCGCCCCGTCAGTCAGATATGTTGTTAGTCATGGGGACAATTGCAAAAAAAATGGGCCCCGTGCTTAAACAGGTCTATATACAAATGGCAGAACCTAGATGGGTGATAGCAGTTGGTGCATGTGCTTCAAGTGGAGGTATTTTTGATACTTATTCAGTGTTACAAGGAATCGACGAGGTAATTCCGGTAGACGTTTATGTGCCAGGCTGCCCGCCAAGACCTGAAGCCATTTTAGATGGTGTAATGCGACTGCAAGACATCGTTAGGACGGAATCTGTCAGGAGAAGAGAATCTGATGAATATAAAGCGTTGTTAGAAAGTTACGGTATCCATAATGGCTAAACTAGATAATAATACACTCTTGGAACATATGTCCCAGAAGTTTGGAGACGATGTTAAAACGATCGATGAGGCTTTCGGATTATTGGCGGTAGAAACCACTAAAGAGAAAATTATTGAAGTGCTTGAGTTTTTGAAAACTAATAATGAATTAGCATTTATTTATCTCACTGACATTACCGCCGTTCATTATCCTTCGCAACCTTTGAGTATTGCGGTTGTTTATCATGTACATAGTCTAAAGCATAATGTCCGTATTCGAGTAAAAGTATTCTTAGATGGAAATAAACCTGAAATTCCATCTGCTACGGTTTTGTGGAACGGTGCCAATTGGATGGAAAGAGAAACATATGATTTCTTTGGTGTAATCTTTACAGGGCACCCGGATTTGAGGAGAATATTGAATGTAGATGATATGGAGGTCTTTCCTATGCGGAAGGAATATCCACTAGAAGATCCTAATAGAGTAGATAAGAAAGATTTTTTCTTTGGAAGATAAGTTTATGTTATGAGCGAGATCAAGCCTGTTTTTAAACCAAACCACCCCATTTTTGAAGATAATGATCCGCAAGATGAATTGGTTACCCTCAATCTAGGGCCAACGCATCCTGCTACGCACGGGGTGTTTCAAAATGTATTGCAAATAGATGGTGAAAGAATTGTAAGTGGTATCTCCACTATAGGTTACATCCATCGGGCTTTCGAAAAAATAGCAGAACATAGGCCTTACTATCAGATAACACCATTAACGGATAGGCTTAATTATTGTTCCTCTCCTATTAATAATATGGGTTGGCACATGACGGTAGAAAAACTGTTGGGAATCGAGATTCCAAAGCGTGTTCAATATATGCGGGTTATCATTATGGAACTTGCTCGTATCGCAGATCATATTATCTGTAATGGGATTTTAGGTGTCGATACGGGGGCTTTTTCGGGCTTTCTCTATGTTATGCAAGAGCGGGAATTTATCTACGAAATATTTGAAGAAATATGCGGCGCTAGATTGACAACTAATATCGGTAGAATTGGCGGCTTTGAACGTGATTTTAATGAGGTAGCCTTCCAAAAGATTAAGGAATTTACAAAGCGTTTTCCTCCTGTACTAGCCGAATTTGAAGATCTGTTCAATAGGAACAGGATTTTTATAGAACGAACATCAGGAGTAGCAGCTGTTACCCCAGAGATGGCGTTAAGCTATAGTTGGAGCGGACCAATATTGAGGGCAACGGGGGTTGATTATGATGTTAGAGCAAATGAACCTTATTCCTCATACGAAGAATTTGATTTTGATGTCCCAGTTGGAGAAAATGGAGATGTATACGATCGATATATGGTACGGAATGAAGAAATGCGTCAAAGCCTTCGGATTATTGCTCAAGCACTGGAGAAAATAGATAAGGAACCAAAAGGTGTATTCCACGCAGATGTACCAGCATTTTATTTACCTCCAAAAGAACAGGTTTATAACAATATGGAGGCGTTAATCTATCACTTCAAAATTGTAATGGGTGAAATAGATACGCCTAAAACCGAAGTGTACCACGCTGTAGAGGGGGGAAATGGTGAATTGGGCTTTTATCTTATTAGTGATGGAGGAAGATCCCCTTATAGGTTGCATTTTAGAAGGCCTTCTTTTATTAATTATCAGATGTATGCTCCCATGAGTAGGGGAATGTTACTTTCAGATGCTATAATTAACATGAGTAGTTTAAACGTTATCGCAGGAGAATTAGATGCTTAGTGTAAAGAAAAACGAACCCGTCGAATTCCAGGAAGATCTGATCCACCAATTTGATGAGTTGGTAAAACGATATCCGGAAGGTAGACAAAAATCTGCTTTGCTGCCAATATTACATTTGGTACAGGCTCAATTTGGCTGGCTAAGCGTTACCGCAATGGATAAAGTTGCGGAATACCTTAAAATTGAACCGATAGAAGTCTACGAAGTGGCCACTTTTTATACCATGTTTTTTCTTCAACCGAGAGGGAAATATGTTTTAGAAGTTTGCCGAACAGGCCCCTGCTGTTTAGTTGGAGCCGAGCGCATTATGAAACATATCGAAAATCGCTTAGGTGTTAAGGAAAATGAAGTAACTCCCGATGGCTTATTTAGTTGGCGCGGCATAGAATGCGTGGCTGCTTGTGGAATGGGACCGGTACTTCAAATCGGACCTGAGTACACCTATCATGAACACCTCACAGAAGAAAGTGTTGATCAGCTAGTTGAAAGTTTAAGAAACAAAGGTTAAGCAAGGCTTTAACATAATAGTAATTAATAAAATGGCTCGAAAACTATTATTAGAACATATAAATGTACCCCAGATAAATACCTTAGCGGTTTATCGCCAGAAAGGGGGCTACCGTGCTGTCGAAAAAGCAATAAAAAATATGAGCCCGGAAGATGTGGTAGAAGAAGTGAAAAAATCTGGCTTGCGAGGAAGAGGAGGAGCAGGTTTCCCCACGGGCATGAAATGGAGTTTTTTAGCCAAGCCGGAAGGAGTACCACGCTATTTAGTTTGTAATGCGGACGAATCGGAACCTGGAACATTTAAAGATCGCTATTTAATGACCCATATTCCGCATGCATTGATAGAAGGAATGATTGTATCGAGCTATGCACTTGGAGCAAAAACCTCCTATATTTATGTTAGAGGCGAAATGATGCCTCAAATCCGGATTTTAGAAAGAGCGATTGAAGAAGCAAAAGCCGCGGGCTTTTTGGGTAAAAATATTCTTGGCTCTGGCTATGATCTTGAATTGTACGTACAGCCTGGCGGTGGTGCTTATATCTGTGGAGAAGAAACGGCATTACTAGAGTCATTAGAAGGCAAAAGGGGGAATCCCCGTATAAAGCCACCGTTCCCGGCCATAGCAGGATTATATAATTGTCCTACTGTGGTGAATAATGTGGAATCTATAGCTGCTATTGTACCAATATTAAATATTGGGGCGGAAGAATATGCCAAGATTGGTATTGAGAGAAGTACCGGGACAAAATTAATTTCTGCATCGGGAAATATTAATAAACCGGGCGTTTATGAAATAGAGCTGGGAGTGCCTGTAGAAGAATTTATCTATTCCGATGAATATTGTGGTGGAATAGCAAATGGAAAAAGACTTAAAGCGGTTGTTGCCGGCGGATCCTCTGTTCCGATACTTCCGGCAAATCTTATTTTAAAAACAGCAAAAGGAGATAGCCGATTAATGACCTATGAGTCGTTAGCCGATGGAGGGTTTGCAACGGGAACAATGTTAGGTTCCGGTGGGTTCGTTGTATTTGACGAAGATCAATGTATTGTTCGAAATACCTGGAACTTTACGCGGTTTTATCATCATGAAAGTTGTGGACAATGTTCACCGTGTAGGGAAGGAACAGGTTGGATGGAAAAAGTGTTACATCGCCTGGAGCATGGCCATGGTAAATTGAGCGATATGGATTTATTGGTGGATGTTTCGAAGAAGATAGAGGGGAATACGATTTGCCCGCTTGGAGATGCCGCGGCATGGCCTGTAGCAAGTGCAATAAGACATTTCAGGGATGAGTTTGAATGGCATGTTACGCATGGAGAGGAATCTCAAATCAGAAACTTTGGGTTGGCACATTATGCAGATCCATTGGAGCCGGTCATTTAAGGATTTCACCAATCACGTTTGTGATAAATTAAGTTAAATAGCTGTTTGCTAAAAGCTAAAATTATGGCTGATAACGAAAAGATAAAAGTAAGTATTGATGGCATTCCTGTTGAGGTTGCTCCAGGAACAACCATACTCAACGCAGCAAGACAGATTGGTGGAGATATAGTTCCGCCAGCAATGTGCTATTATTCAAAATTGGAGGGTAGCGGAGGTAAATGTCGAACATGCTTGGTGAAGGTAAGTAAGGGGTCGGAAAAAGATCCAAGGCCTATGCCTAAATTAGTTGCCTCTTGTCGAACTACCGTAATGGATGGCATGGAAGTCCAGAACATCACCTCAAATGAGGTGGTGGAAGCCAGAAAAGGAGTGGTAGAGATGTTACTTATCAATCACCCACTAGATTGTCCGATATGTGATCAGGCCGGTGAATGTCATTTGCAGGATTTAGGCTTTGAACATGGCGCTGTTTCTACTCGTTATGAGTTTGAGAGGAGAACGTTTGATAAAATTGATATAGGAGATAAAATACAACTGCATATGACACGGTGTATTCTTTGTTATCGATGTGTATTTACGGCCGATCAGTTAACTAATCAACGAGTGCATGGTATTTTAGGCCGAGGAGATGCAGCTGAAATTTCGACTTATATAGAAAAAGCCATTGATAACGACTTTTCTGGTAATGTAATCGATGTATGCCCGGTAGGAGCACTTACAGATCGGACCTTTCGCTTTAAGAATAGGGTATGGTTTACGAAACCTGTAGAAGCCCATCGCGATTGCCCAACTTGTTCAGGAAAAGTTACTTTGTGGTATAAAGGAGAAGAGGTTCTGAGAGTAACAGCACGTAAAGACCAGTATGGCGAAGTAGAAGAATTTATTTGTAACACCTGTAGGTTTGAGAAAAAGCATACGGCTGATTGGGTTATTGAAGGACCAAGAGCTGTGTCACATACATCGGTTATTTCGTCAAACCATTATGAGGACCTAAAGCCACTACCGGTTGTTAAAGAAAATCCAACATTAAAAGAAGCAAATAAGTACCAACTTGAACGGTCAGTGCGATTGTAAATAGAACCGACTTATTAGATAAACTGATTATTTAAAACAGTGCAATGGAAACAGCATTTATTATAGAAAAATTCGTATTAATTACCATTGTTTTCGTGCTTACCTTAGTAATTGCTATGTATTCTACACTTGCCGAGAGGAAGGTGGCAGGATTTATGCAAGATAGAAAAGGACCAGATCGTGCCGGCCCATTCGGAATCTTGCAGCCTTTGGCAGACGGTGGCAAATTCTTCTTTAAGGAAGAAATTATTCCAGCAGGAGCGCATAAAAGCTTGTTTATCGCCGGACCCACAATAGCCATTATTACCGCCTGTATAAGCAGTGCGGTCATTCCTTGGGGACAGCAGTTAACAATTGGAGGACGGGTGATTGACTTACAGGTAGCCGATATTAACGTAGGTATCCTGTATGTTTTTGGCGTAATTGCTTTGGGAGTGTATGGCATCATGTTGGGAGGCTGGGCTTCCAATAACAAATTTTCTTTAATGGGTGCTATTCGGGCTGCATCGCAGAGTATCAGCTATGAAATTGCAATGGGTTTATCTATCATCGCTCTTTTGATGGTTACGCAAACCTTGTCTATCAAAGATATCGTTGCGCAACAGAGCGGTTTTGTAAATTGGAACATATGGGTTCAACCACTTGGCTTTATCATTTTCGTAACCTGTGCTTTTGCCGAATGTAATAGAGTTCCTTTTGATTTACCTGAATGTGAAACGGAATTGGTTGGAGGTTATCACACCGAGTATTCTTCCATGAAATTAGGGCTCTACATGTTTTCAGAATATATAAACATGTTCGTGTCCTCTGCAATCATGTCCGCCTTGTATTTTGGAGGATATAACTTTCCATTTATGAATGACCTCGGTTTATCTCAAAACTGGATAACCGTTATTGGGGTGGTTGTATTTTTTCTGAAAATTTTTGCTTTCATTTTCTTCTTTATGTGGATCCGATGGACACTGCCGCGTTTTAGGTACGATCAGCTAATGAATCTTGGCTGGAAAATTCTGATACCTTTAGCGATAGCAAACATTGTGCTCACGGGCGTCATAACGTTGATAAAAGATACTTATTGGTAATAGAACTAGAACGCTAATAGCGGATAAATAATGAAGTATATACATTTGTATAGCTTGACATAAAGAGAAAGGATAAAAGATGGAATCTTTAAGTAATAGAAAAAAGGTATTAGAGCAGAAACCGATGAATTTCTGGGAGCGTATGTATCTTCCAGCAATCATCAAGGGGATGCGCGTTACGATACGACATTTCTTTAAAAAGAAAACGACGGTGTCTTATCCGGAGGTAGAACGGCCCTATTCCAAAAACTATCGGGGAATGCATTCGCTAAAGCGAGATGAGGAAGGAAGAGAGCGTTGCACCGCGTGCGGCTTATGTGCGCTTTCTTGCCCTGCTGAGGCAATTAGTATGATTTCGGCTGAACGTAAAAAAGGAGAAGAACACCTTTATAGAGAAGAGAAATATGCTGCGGTATACGAAATAAATATGTTGCGTTGTATCTTCTGTGGACTCTGTGAGGAGGCCTGTCCGAAAGAGGCAATCTATTTAGATGGTCCGCATGTGCCGGCAGACTATTTACGAAAGGATTTTATATACGGGAAGGATAAATTAGTAGAAGAAAAATTTGATGTCAATTTATTAGAGATGGCAAACCTTAAATAAGATATTAACTAATCAATTAACAACGTAACTTAAAATGAGTTTATTTTATTTTATAGCCTTTCTTTCTATATTTTTTGCAGTAATGGTAATTTCTACCAAAAATCCGGTACACAGTGTGCTTTATTTGGTCATTACTTTCTTTACGTTTACTGTACATTATATTTTGCTAAACGCCCAATTTCTAGCAGTGGTGAATTTCATTGTTTATATGGGAGCAATAATGGTTTTATTCTTATTTGTGCTCATGCTGCTCAATCTAAATAAAGAAACAGAACCTATGAAATCCGTATTGGTTAAGGTAATAGGTACTATTGCGGGTATGTGCCTATTAGTTACGATCGCAGGATCTGTTAAGGTCTTAGAGATTTCCAATCCTTTAATTCTGAAAAATCCGGAAATAGGCCTGGTAGATAATTTAGGTAAGGTTTTATTCAAAGAATTTTTATTACCATTCGAAATCTCCTCTATCTTACTGTTAACGGCCATGGTAGGAGCTGTTTTATTAGCAAAAAAAGAACCTAAAGACATTTAAATGGAAACTATTGTACAAGATATACAGGGAGTACCCCTTAATCACTATATTCTTTTAAGTAGTATAATTTTTACTATTGGAGTGATAGGTGTCTTGATAAGAAGAAATGTCATCATTATTATGATGTCTATTGAGCTCATGTTAAATGCGGTCAATCTGTTATTGGCGGCCTTCTCTGCTTACCACGGAGACGCCTCCGGACAGGTTTTTGTGTTTTTTATTATGGCATTAGCTGCAGCCGAAGTAGCGGTAGGCTTAGCTATAATTGTAATGGTATATAGAAATACCAAATCAATCGATATAAATTTGCTAAATAAGTTGAAATGGTGATTAGGTCAAGAAGGGTACCTGTTATGCGTAGAGAAGATAAACCATATTTATAAATTTAGGGAACAATGAACTTGTCTTGATACTTTGTCTTACATCTTGATACCAATAAAAACAACCAAAAACGAATAACCAAAAACGAATAACGAACATAAGTATGAACAGTTTAATTTGGATAGTGCTTTTTCCCTTAATAGGTTTCGCAATTAATGGAATAGGTAGAAACGTGTTAACAAAACCCATTATCTCTATTATAGGATGCGGAACTATTCTTACATCTTTCTTACTGAGCTGCGGAGTTTTTAGCACGGTATACACCGCAAGGAAATCTGGAGAAATTGCTTCATTTACACAGACCGTTTTTGAGTGGATTAGTGTTGGAGACCTGCACATTTCGCTTTCTTTTCTTGTAGATCCATTAAGTGCGATCATGCTACTTATTGTAACAGGGATAGGGTTTCTCATCCATTTATACTCAACCGCTTATATGAAACATGACGCAGGATTTGGGAAATTCTTTTCTTACCTTAATCTGTTCATCTTCTTTATGCTCCTACTCGTATTGGGCTCAAATTATGTCGTAATGTTTATTGGTTGGGAAGGTGTGGGGTTATGTTCTTATCTATTGATCGGCTTTTGGTACCATCGGTCGGATTATGCAAGTGCGGCGAAAAAGGCCTTCGTAATGAATCGAATAGGCGATCTAGGTTTTTTACTTGCTATCTTCCTTATTTTTAACACCTTTGGCTCGCTCGAATTCTCAACTGTTTTACCGCAAGCAGCGCAGTTGGAAGTAGGTAACCCTACGATGCTTTTAATTACATTATTATTGTTTATCGCAGCAACGGGTAAATCCGCTCAGATTCCTTTATTTACATGGCTACCTGATGCCATGGCGGGGCCAACGCCTGTGTCGGCTTTAATACATGCTGCAACGATGGTAACCGCGGGGATTTATTTAATCGTCCGTTCTAATATTATGTTCGTACTCTCTCCAACAACAATGGAGATTATAGCAATAATTGGCTTGGCTACGGCCCTTCTTGCCGCCTTTATTGCACTAACTCAAAACGATATTAAGAAAGTACTGGCCTACTCAACGGTATCTCAGCTAGGATATATGTTTCTCGGACTGGGAGTGGGGTCTTTTACCGGTGCGTTTTTTCATGTCATTACACATGCATTTTTTAAGGCGCTACTATTTTTGGGAGCTGGCTCGGTGATCCACGCTATGAGTAACGAACAAGATATGCGTATGATGGGTAATCTTAAAAAGAAATTGCCCATTACTTTTACAACAATGTTTATAGGCACGGTAGCGATCGCTGGAATCCCTCCTTTAGCGGGTTTTTTCTCAAAGGATGAAATCTTGGCACATGCCTTTGTTCACAATCAATTATATTGGGTGCTGGGATTTCTCGGAGCGTTATTCACAGCTTTTTATATGTTTAGAATGTTATTCCTTACTTTCTATGGTACTTTTAGAGGAACGAATGAGCAAGAAAAACATATACATGAATCGCCTATATCCATGACACTTCCTCTTATTGTTTTAGCATTGCTATCTGTTATAGGAGGTATATTGAATGTTCCTCAAGCTTTGGGAGGCACAATGGGGCTCGCAACATTTCTTCAACCTGTACTCGCCGATTCGGCTTCAAAAGTAAACGCGGGGCACTTATCTCATGCAACAGAGTATATTTTGATGGGAGCCTCAGCAGTAGCCGCAATAGGGATGGCTATATATGCATACGTAACTTATGCGTCCAAAGGCATTATCCCAGGTGCCGATCATGAACATAGAAGTGGTTTGGCGAGATTATCTTATCATAAATTTTATATCGATGAGCTCTACCATGCCATCATAGTAAAACCATTAAATATGTTATCGAACTTTTTCTTTAAAATTATAGATAAAAGAACAATAGACGGATTTGTAAATGCACTGGGGCAAGGAGCTTCTCAATCGGGTAAATTGATAAGGCTTTTACAACAAGGGAATGTTGGATATTACATTTTTTTTATGGTTATAGGGGTTATAGCACTGCTTGCTTATGGACTATTTATAATTTAATTAGATTAAGGTAACTGAATTTTCATGAATAACTTAGCTTTACTTCTTTTATTACCAGTCTTCGGAGCACTTTTGCTTGCCTTTGTGAAAAAATCAGGCACAGCAAAGTCAGTTGCTCTTATCATCTCTGTACTTACGCTCGCTTTGACCATCCCTTTTTTGGTCGCTTTTGTACCCGATGCAAGTAAACAGTTTGAACAGAATATACCTTGGATTCCAAGTCTCGGTATTCATTTTCATATTGGTTTGGATGGTATTAGTCTGCCTTTGGTTCTTTTAACGAATGTCCTCGTTCCATTGATCATTTTAAGCACCTTCGGCCAACCGCAAAAAGGTGGATTTTATGCGTTGATTCTATTTATGCAAACAGGCTTACTGCTGGTATTTACGGCCTTAGATGCCTTTTTATTCTATATGGGTTGGGAAATAGCACTCATTCCTATCTATTTTATCTGCGGCTTGTGGGGAGGAGTAAATAAGATTCGTATAACATTGAAGTTTTTCATTTATACTTTTTCGGGTAGTTTGCTCATGTTGATAGCTATTATTTATCTATATACACAGGTGCCAACCGCTAACTATGAATTAAGCTCATTTTATGACCTAGATCTGGATGAAAAAACACAGCGATATATCTTCTGGGCATTTTTTGTAGCTTTTGCGATTAAAATGCCTTTATTTCCTTTTCATACCTGGCAGCCCGATACCTATGTAGAGGCACCTATGGCCGGCACCATGCTGCTTTCAGGGATTATGTTAAAAATGGGTGTTTATGGACTTATACGGTGGTTAATCCCCATCGCTCCTTTAGGTGTTAGCCAGTATGGGCATCTCGCACTGACACTGGCCATTATCGGTATCGTCTACGCCTCTATCATAGCTTTCCAGCAGCAAGACATAAAGCGACTAATTGCTTACTCGTCTATTGCTCATGTCGGTTTAATCGCTGCGGGAGTATTTGTTTGGAATGTTCAAGGACTTCAAGGGGCTATGATCCAAATGATTAATCATGGTATCAGTGTGGTAGGATTGTTCTTTGTGGTAGAGATTGTTTCACAATATTTCGGAAGCAGGGATATGCAGCACATGGGAGGGATGGCAAAGGTAGCCCCTCGATTGGCAACGGTATTCCTCATTATAGTACTCGGTGCTATTGGGCTTCCCTTAACAAATGGCTTCATTGGAGAGTTTCTACTATTAATGGGTGTTTATCAGGCGGGTATATGGACAGCCATATTTGCTGGTTTAACCATTATACTTGGAGCCGTGTATATGTTGCGTATGTATCAGGGTGTAATGCTGGGAGAGGCGAATCAAAAAATGATTGCATTCCGAGATATAGCAGGAAGTGATCTGTTGGTCTTTGCAATTCTTATCGTTTTAATAATAGGAATAGGAGTTTATCCTAAACCGCTATTACACCTATCAGAAGCCGCTGTATCAAATTTGGTAGAACAAGTAAAAATTGGTTATTAATTAAACACTGGGTTGTCAATCTGGTAAAGAAATAAAAGAAAACAAATGAGTGCAATTATTACATTGTCTTTATTAGCAATATTGGTTTTATACTTAGGGATCTTCAAACTTCGTAATGCATTGCTTCCTGTATCATTACTTGGATTGCTAGCTGCCATGGTATTCGAATTGAGTATATGGAAAGAAGGTGCCGAACCAATCTTCAACGGTATGGTATTGTTTGATAAATTTTCTTTAGCTTTTTCGATATTGATTATTTTCATAACGTGTCTTATTCTCTTATTATCTAAGGGATATTTTGATAAAATAAGCGCCCATATTGCCGAGTATTATGCATTGATCATTTTTTCGCTGACAGGCGCATTGTTGGTCGTATCCTTTCATAACCTTTCTATGCTTTTTATTGGGATAGAGATCATGTCGGTTGCCCTATATATATTAGCAGGTATAAGAAAGAAAGATTTAGCTTCCAATGAAGCCTCTTTAAAGTATTTCTTAATGGGAGCATTTTCCACAGGGTTCTTACTATTTGGAATTGCGTTGCTTTATGGCGCCAGCGCTTCTTTTGACCTTAGCGAAATCAAGAACTATATAACTACTAACGCGGATCAATTACCCGCAATGTTTTACGCAGGAATATTGTTGTTGATTGTTGGACTTGCCTTTAAGGTGGGAGCGGCACCATTTCATTTTTGGACACCTGACGTGTATGATGGATCGCCAATTTTGGTTACCACCTTCATGAGTACAGTAGTGAAAACGGCAGCTTTTGCCGGATTCTTGCGCCTCTTCATAACTTGCTTCGACCAAGTGCAAAGTTTTTGGGTGCCCATACTTTTGGTGATGATTATCATTACCTTATTTATAGGAAATATTAGCGCATTAGTACAACTTAGCTTTAAACGAATGTTAGCTTATTCCAGTATTTCACATGCGGGTTATATGCTATTTGCTATACTTAATATGGGTGTTCAAGCAAGCGGGGCAATGTTGGTTTATGCGGCCGCTTATTCAGTCGCGTCAGTGCTTGCTTTCGCCGTATTAATTGTGGTAAAAAGAAATCGCGGAAGCGAACATTTTGAAGCCTTCAATGGATTGGGAAAAGTAAACCCGCTTATGGCCTTTATTTTAACATTATCCATGCTTTCATTGGCGGGTATTCCATTGACTGCAGGATTTATTGGTAAATTTATGATGTTCTCCGAGGCCGTGAGTAATCTTCATATCGCTTTGGTTGTTTTAGCAGCAGTAAATGCGGCTATGGGTATCTTTTATTATTTTCATGTTATTATTAATATGTACTTCAGAGAGGCCGAAATCAATGATCAAATTTCCATAGACATGAATTATAAAACTGTATTCTTCATTGCGGCAGTTTTAACGGTCATATTAGGAATATATCCCGACTTTCTTACTCATCTTATTTAAGGCTATTTAAGGCATCGTTAAATAGGAGTCGAAGTAAATTTTTCGTTGGTTTGGATTTATAATTAGTAGCTTTGTAGCTATATATGCAAGAATTCTGGTTATCCATTTTTCAATATCTAGATGCTGAGACCATGATTAGGTCAGGAGGCTTCTACCTCATATTGTTCGTTATTTTTGCGGAAACTGGTCTTTTTTTCGGTTTTTTTTTACCAGGCGACTACTTGTTGTTTTTGGCTGGATTATTTACTGCCTCCGGCCTTCTGGAAGTGTCCATTTTCTCCTTGTGCTTAGGTATGATAATTGCCGGTATTCTTGGCAATTTTGTGGGATACTGGTTCGGCTGGCGTACCGGACCTATGCTTTTTAAAAGAAAAGATTCTTGGCTATTTAAGCAAAAATACATTGTGATGGCAGAAGAATTTTATAATAAATATGGAGGTACTGCCCTTATTTTGGGAAGATTTATGCCAATAATACGTACCTTTGCTCCAATATTTGCCGGCGTAGTGCGACTAGATTT
>DATMSZ010000156.1:0-28681 GCA_035565175.1 Pseudosphingobacterium sp. | reverse complement strand
GGGTAGATTAATTTCTTTATCGCCTGCATATAGTATCTCTTGCCATTTCTCGAATCATTGTTTTTAGCTTGATTGCAAGTGAGTGGAAAAAAGACAAAAAATAAAAGAATAAATTAGCGCCAATTGAGTTTAATAGAAAATAGTCAAAAGGAAGTCGGCGATAATTAAATAAATTTGCAGCATGGGTAAAGACATGATGGCGGTAGATCTTCATCTTCGCGCTTTTATGCGCAATACAAGTGGTTTAAGCAGCGAAGATATGCTCAACCTTAGTATAGAGCGGATGAAAGAAGCATTGGAAAAAGCCATTTCTACTAATTGTAAGGAAATCAGGTTTATTCACGGTCAGGGAAAAGGGTTGTTGAAAAACCGTGTTTATGAAGAACTGGAAACGTATTTAAAGCGTGGAAAAATACGAAGCTTTGAACCATCTTTTTTCAATGAAGATATTGTGGTGGTAACATTGGGTTAATCGGATACCTGTTTGTGGTTGTACTTTCCATATGGGTGTTTCCTTCAAGATAGAGTTTCAGTGCTTGTTGAATTTGGCCAACACCCGAATCACGTTGGATTGCGGAGCATTGTTATGCTTTAATTCTTTGCCGATGGTTTAAACCCCATTGGACAAGTGTTTCAGTAAGCGGTAAAACAGTCTTGCCATATTCTGTAATGGCGTACTCAACCATGACCGGTTTCGTTTCCTGAACGGTTCTAGTAATTAGCAAGTTTATTTCAAGATCTTTTAACTCTTTAGCAAGCATCTTTGCAGAGATGCCATCGATTTCCCGTAACATTTTTTTGAAATGATTTTTTTCGGCGATGCGATTAGCCAAATAACGCATAATTCTTAGTTTCCACTTACCACCAAGTATTTCTATACTGTCTCGCATAGCGACCAATTCTTCCTGGCAGCTCGCCTCTCGTATATTTTCTTTATCCGTAATAATTGCCATAATGCTATGGGTTAACACGAGGTAACCACTTACTCAGAGTTAATTCATAGCAAATATAAGGCTTAGGTGACATATTTTTGAAGTCTACCGTAAATTCAAGTTGGAAAAAACAAATAGGCGACAAGATAAGCAGGATTGTTATCCGAAGGATATCATTAATTTTAATTATGTATGAAAGCAATTATATTGAAAGATTTTGGCGGAGTGGAGCATTTTTTGCTCGATGAAGTAATTCCTTTACCGAAAATAGGAAAAGACGAGGTGTTAGTTGAAATTAAAGCCTCGGCTTTTAATCCGATTGACTACCAAATGCGGCAGGGAAGGCCGGAAAGTAAAAAAATGCGTTCATTTATACTTGGACGCGAATTCTCCGGTCGGGTGATAGAAGTTGGTTCAGATGTAAAAAAGTTTAAAAAAGGTGATGATGTGCTAGCTGCTGCCGGTAGCATGGGATCGAACGGTACCTATGCGTCTCATATAGGTGTTCCTGAAGCGATAATAGTACATAAGCCGATGAATATGAGTTATGAAATTGCTTCTGCAGTTCCCGTTGCAGGCCTCACTGCTATTCAATGCCTTAACCGCTTACCTTTATCCACTGATGATTCAATTTTCGTAAGTGGCGCCGCTGGCGGGGTTGGTTTGATGTTGATAAAATTGTTGTTGGCAAATGGATATTTTAATATTGTAGTGACGGCGGGTAATGAAGAAAGCAAAAGTAAATTAGTAGCGCTTGGACTGTCAAGCGCTCGGATTATTGACTACAAACATCCTAAATTAAGAGAAGAAATATGTCAGATTAACAAAAACGGTCTCTTTAAATCTTGTATTGACCTCGTGGGAAATCATATGTCCGAAATTTGTGCATCGTTATTGACTATTAATGGTTATTATATGGACGTCACGGCTCTAACAACGGTTGGTGCCAGGGCTAAGCTGTTTGATAAAGGTGCAACGATTATCAATATATCTAATTATACTTATTCATTGGAAGGGGATTTTGCATACTATGGTAAGCAATTAAAATCAGTTGTTGATCTTTTAAATAAGAAGCTGATTTCTCCTCCGCCCGTAAAGGTGGTAGGTGATTTTAGTGTGTGTACAGTTAGAAAAGCACATGAAATGTTAGAAAAAAACCTGAGTAAAGGGAATAAATTAGTGATGCTACATAACGAATGAAGAAGATCGCTACATCTTGTGGCCGATTTTAACCTTTAATTACGTTTGGCCTCACCCGATGAGATACTTTAAGTGCAATTTTTGATGGTCGTTGAAAATTATCCTATTTTAATTCAGTTAGTTACTTTTAATGTAGTAATTAACATTTGACAATTTCAAACTTAAGACTATATTTGCACCTCATTCAAAGTGATACCAAGATCGGGGTGTAGCGTAGCCCGGTATCGCGCCACATTTGGGATGTGGAGGTCGTAGGTTCGAATCCTGCCACCCCGACAGACAAAAAGCTCTTGCGAAAGCAAGGGCTTTTGTTGTTTTAGTGCGAGCCAAGCTTGCTTGAGCGAGGTCAAAAACAACAAAAGGTAGCGCACGTAGTGCGGAGCTTTTCGTCTGTCATCTCCCCCTTTCAGGATCACCGAGCGGAGCGAGGTAATCCTGGAGGGGGGGTACTCGAGCTGGCTCAATATAATGAAATATAACAGCGCACGTAGTGCGGAGCTTTTCGTCTGTCATCCCCCCCTTTCAGGATCACCGAGCGGAGCGAGGTAATCCTGAAAGGGGAGTACTTTAAGAGGAATTCGGATGGAAGCAACTAAACGGAATTGCCATCAAATAGCTTTTGAATTTGCTTTAAGGTATTCTTTAGGAGTGAGGTTAGTTGCTTTTTTAAAAGTGGTATAAAATGTGGTTTTGGAGTTAAAGCCAGCTCTGATAGCAATACCTAGCATATCTAAATGCTTGGTGTTCTCCGATAGTAGAAGAGATTTTGCTTCTTCCGTCCGCAACTCATTGATAAATTGATAAAAGTTCTTGCCAAGTCCATTATTAAGGACGTAGGAAAGTTCATGGGTGCTGATACCTATTTTAGCTGAAAGTACCGAAAGTGTCAGGCTTGGATCCAGATATAGTTTTTCGTCGACTGTTTTTCGCATTACTGTATATTTGACTTCTTCAACTTGTTTAGTGGTAAGTCGTTCATTCAGTGTATTTTTGCGTGCGATTTCGTCGTTTTCAGCCGGCTGATATGTTTCGATGGTATAAATTGATTTTTGAGTAAGTGTTGAATATGCCAAAAGGATTATCCCCAAAAAATATAGGATAGGGGAATAATAAGTTACATGAATATTGGATATACTCCCTATACGGATGAGAATCAAGAATAACACGGAAATCAATAGATATCTTAGCCATTCCAAATCTATTTTTTCGGTAAACGACGCCACCATTTTTAAGTTCTTTCGGTGACGACGTAGCAGGGAGAAACAAACGATCCAATAATAAAACATCTGGCCGAAGAAAAAGTATCGAACGATAAACCCGATCCACGACGGTAAAACTGGTAGGTGGTATTGCTCATTAAAGAGTTTTGGCATTAAATAGACCAAAGAAAATATAAGGAATAGCAGGAAAGGCACGAAATGGAGAAGCCAGTCCTTTCGGGACAAAGAAGGTGATACGTAATGGTTTATCGCCATATAAAGGCAGGGGAACAGCGCCCATCTCGGCAGTTCAAGTAGATGGATAAGAAAACTTCCTCCAATTCCAAATCCTTCCAAGAAAAGTTGGGTAAAAGCGCATGCAAGGATACAATAGAATGCTCCAAGCCATCGGTCGGCCCTGGCATTTACCCGGTTGACACCGAGGAACGACAGCGGTCCTAATAGCCACAATGCACCACCTGAAAAGGCATAAAAAGCAGCTAAGGTGTTTATTTCAGACATCAGATAATTTAGACTGTTTCTGTAAATCTATGATATTTCCGTGGAAGTTATAAATTACATGCTCCAAATAGGAATCCCGATCCAGCCGTGTATTGAAAATAATACCACCAGGTAAAATAAGAATATGGTATTAAAAACCAACGGAAACCTGATCCATTTTTTACTTATTTGCGGCCAGCGCTTATACAATAAATAGGCTGCGATCACAACACTGATTCCAAAAAAAAGCATACCTGCGAAAATGGAGATACTTGTGGCATTTACCGATGCAAACAGTTCCTTGTGGACCGCATCAGTCACCCCCAATAGACGATAAGAAGTCAGAAAGCAGACAATGCCTAGAGACGGTAAAAGCACTAAGCTAAGGTCTATTATTTTTATTTTTTTAAATATGGCTAAGGGTATTCCGACAATTGCGTATATTATAGAGAGTAGGGCAGCAATCAATCCGAGATAAATAGGGATCTGTTGTAATAGAACTGGTAGGTAAATTGTTTTGCTGTAAAACCGGTTGCCATAACCCTGAAAGAAAGGGCGCCCCTCATTGTCATGCCCAATAACACATGAAGGAATTATATCTCCTTTTAATCTAAATATACCCTTTCCCATGTGCATTAAGGAATCTATCTGTCCACTCCCTCTATCGACGATAAGTTTGTCGGCGTCAATGGACAACAGCTTAATCCCTCCGAATATTCTTCTGTGGAACTCCCATTGCTCATTCTTGGGATTCATAAATTGGTAATATCCCAGCATGGGCTCTATTTTCGATTGATCTATTTTTACGGTGCGTATTTTTGGCACTTCCATATTTTTAGTTAAAAAATCTTCAATAACTTGGGATACTGGCCATAGGATTGCATTGCAATTGGTGGAGATGGCATATGCCAAACCAGCCTCCCGGTTAAAAAATATCCAGGAGCCAAAGCCCTCACCTTTGCCATTATGCCCTCTGAATGTCACTTTTTTGTTGTTCGGAAACAAATCGTTGCCCAGGGCATATCCCGTCTGCAATCCATTCTGGCTAGCTAATGTGCTGTGGATTTTTTCCATCTCGATAAAATCATGCTCACTAAGTAAATTATCGCCGTTGTTCTTGTCTACATGCAGAAGGTAATTCATAAATTTGGCCATATCAGCTGCATTCGATACCAGGGCGCTTGAGGCTCCGTTGCTGCTTGGTACATAAAACGGTAATAATGTATAGCTTCCATTCTGAAAATCATACCCTTTAGCATAGGTTTGCCGGCTTTCGCCACTTAGATCAAATAGGGTGCTATTCATCGCTAAAGGTTTAAACAGCGTTTGTTGGATATACGAATTCCAGGGAACGCCGGAAACTTTCTCTATAATGTATCCCAAAATATTATACCCAGGATTTGAGTATGACATTATTTCGCCAGGTTTCCAGCGGGAAGTAAGCGAGTTTTTTTGAGTTTGTATGGCTTCGATTCCAGTTAATGGCTTTCCAGTCATATTGATCATCTTATTTAACGTAATATCCTCGAACCCCGCAGTGTGTTCTAAGATATGTACGAGTCTTACAGGATGCGTAGACTCCCACCTATTCGTGTATGGAATTTCTGGTGCGATTGCTTGCAAGCGATCGTTGAGCTTCAGTTTACCGTCGGCTATTAATTTCTGAATACCCATTGCCACAAAGAATTTCGTGACGGATGCAAAATGAAATTGCGTTGTGCTGTCAACAGGTATTCTTTGTTCAAGATCGGCATATCCCAACCCTCCCGAAAACAAGATACTGTCCTTTTTTACGATTGAAATCATTAATCCAGGCATGTGTTCTTTCTGCAGAACACGATCGATATTTTTGAGCAATTGACCTATTGCAGGTGTTTGAGAATCAGCATGCTGAAATTGCGCTTTAAGTATGCTACATGATAATACCGTAAAAAACAGGATTAAAAATAATGTTATACGCTTGTCCATTGTCATTTTTTTTGTCAAGATACATACGTCCCTTTTTACTTCGGTTCGCTGTTATCCAAACGGACTAAAAAATGCCATGTTCCAATAAAAAACTTTTTGACGCGAGACGCAGCTTCTTTTAGTCTGTCATCTGCCCCTTCAGGATCACCGAGCGTAGCGAGGTAATCCTGCCTGAGCTTACATAAAAAAGGTCTTTAGCTACCACAACATATTGTATGATAACATAGTATAGTAAGAAGATAAAAATCTGTAGAAAATACTATAAACCATCTCAGACATTTGCTTAGCTAACCATTTCAGAATTATGTTGATCTTAAAAAAGACCTTTTTTCTTATACAAAAAAGCAAAATAACGAAAGCAGTATTGCTATCCATTTTCGTGTTTGGCTTAGTTTCTAATACGAAAGCACAATATCCGGTAATTCCTCGATCAGTGGAAGATTCTGCCAATGCAGAGCTGGCGAAATTTCAGGCGCAAGCCGATGCTGCTTGGAAACGAGCTTTACCTGTCATTGAAAAAGATGCTGAAAATGGAAAGCCTTATATTCCTTGGGCGAGTAAGCCTGAAGATCTCCCTCAAGCAAAAATTCCAGCATTTCCGGGTGCCGAAGGGGGAGGAGCTTTTTCTTTCGGCGGTCGCGGAGGTAAGGTATATGTTGTCACCAGTTTGGCCGACAGTGGCCCTGGAACTTTCCGAGAAGCTTGTGAGCAAGGTGGCGCACGTATGGTAGTTTTTAATGTAGCGGGAATCATCCAATTGAAGAGTCCTATTAGTATTCGAGCTCCCTACATTACAATAGCTGGGCAGACTGCTCCGGGCGATGGTGTTTGTATTGCGGGGGAGTCCGTTTTGATCGATACCCACGACGTGGTAATTCGCTACATGCGGTTTAGACGAGGGGCAACAGATGTAACCAGGAGAGATGATGCCTTAGGTGGTAATGGTATCGGGAATATTATCATCGATCACGTTTCGGCCAGTTGGGGTTTAGATGAAAATATGTCGATGTACCGCCATGTGTATAATCGGGGGAATAGCCTAAAGCAGGAAAAGCTTCCAACAGTGAATGTAACCATCCAGAATTCTATTTTTTCCGAAGCACTCGATCGATATAACCATGCCTTTGGAAGTACGATAGGCGGGTTAAATAGCACCTTTATGCGTAATCTGTGGGCAAGTAATATTAGTAGAAATCCGTCAGTAGGCATGTATGGAGATTTTGGCTTTGTTAATAACGTCGTCTTCAACTGGTGGAACCGTAGTGCCGATGGCGGTGATCATCGTTCGCTCTATAATTTTATAAATAATTACTACAAACCCGGGCCAATAACACCGGCGGATGAGCCAATAGGTCACCGGATTTTAAAACCTGAAGGTAATCGGGCCGAAAATCATCACGACGAATATGGTAAGGCTTATGTGGCCGGAAACGTTGTGGAAGGTAATGAAAGGGTCACCTCGAATAATTGGGATGGCGGTGTACAGATAGAGGACATGCCTGATGCGGGTAAATTTACATCGAAAATTCGCGTAGATAAGCCTTTTCCAATGGCTAAGATCGCGATGATGTCTGCGCAAGAAGCTTATCGTTATGTCCTTAAAAATGTAGGAGCTAACCTACCCAAGAGAGATGCGGTAGACGAACGTATTGTTAAACAAGTGGAAACAGGTAAAATATTCTATAATAAAGAGGCAGATAAGATTGATGTCGCCAGCCCTTATATCAAGCGCCGTTTGCCAAAAGATTCTTATAAGCTCGGTATTATCGTACATCCAGATCAAGTAGGTGGTTATCCAATATATAAAGGAACTCCATATAAAGATTCAGATCAAGATGGTATGCCAGATGATTGGGAGACCGCACACGGATTAGATCCTCAAAACGCTCATGATGCGTTAACTGATCGAGACCAAGACGGTTACACCAATATTGAGGAATTTATCAATAGTGTTGTGCCCAGTTAATAAGCTTATCCACGCCTTAGTTTTCCCTGGAAAAGAAGAAAGAAGGTGTACAAAAAGGAACCCTGTATGAGAAGGCCTTGGATATCTGCGGTATGTTGACGGCGATAGGATGAATACTGACCTTTACTTTTACAGATGTTTAGGAGGGAATCTAAGTTGGCATTTAGATCGATTGTTTCCGTGTGCTGTTCTTTACTATAAGATGAAGATGCCTCCTCGCAAGCCTTAAGGGATTCAATACAACTTAGAGCCAACTCAAAGTCAACTCGATGCCAGCTCGTTCGGTACATTACCCATCGAGTTGCACAGCAGTCCTGATCGGGTGGGTACGAGCTGACGGACCGGTAAGAAGAGAGGGCTGTGTTAGGGCCTTTGGTCGGAGATTTCTCCACAAGGTCAAAATGACGGGAAGGAAGGCTTCAGGCGCTGGTCGAGACTGCTTCGATATGCCTTCGACTAAGATTCGACAGCGTTTTGACACATGTGGGTACCCGATAGGTCCCTGCTCCCAGACTGCTCTATTACTCCTTCGACAACTGTTCGATAAGTCTTCGACAGCGCTTCGACTGTTCTTCGACAACGACTCGAAGGATTGTCGAAGGACAGTCGAAGAACAGTGGGAGAACCCCCGAAGGAATATCGGAGCAGGTATTGCTCAGGTAATAAGCGGGTACGGAAGACAGTGGGACGGCAGTCGAAGAAGTGTGGGAGAGAGCGGGCTAAACCCTCTGTTGATTCCTTATACTCTACTGCTGATCAGCGGAGATATTTCCGAATCTCGGTATTACAGCGAAAGAGCATATGAAAAAGCAACTGGTGACAAGGAACTCTTTCTTGTTAAAGGTGCGACTCATGTAGCCATGTACGACATTCCGCAGTATGTAAACCAAGCCTTGGAAAAATTGACGGTATTCTTTAACGGAAAAATGTAAAATTGAACGAAAGATATAGAGAATAAAATATCTTAAAACCTCCGACTTGACCCTTCCAAGTCGGAGGAAACTTAGTTTTTAACAGGATACTTGATATCCTGCTTATGGCATAAGACAAAATAGAAAAAAGAGTTGAGACGATAACATTTAAACCCGGAATTTGGTCTTTTCAAAGCCTAATTTGAGCATCAGGATACCCAGATGCATTTTGGATCAAACGTAAATAATTAATACACAATTGTCACAGTGCTGCAAAATTTATTTTTTGTTTGAAAGTTGTAATAATCTCTTTGATTATCTTAAGTTATATAGCCAAACAGTTGTCTAAATTTGTTGTTCTTGCAACGTTGTCATTATGCAACGAGTAAATAGTAAAGCGTATGATTTCATTAACAGTGAACAAAAGGAATATGAGCTCGATTCCGATTCGGAAATACCATTGCTGTGGGCGTTGAGGGATGTCCTAGGATAGTTTTTTTTAACACTGTAACTTTCTTATCTGTTATAGTAAATTATTTAGAAAAAATTCTATTTTTGATAGAGGCTTACCCCTTTTCTATACACTAAAAATCAGCGAAGGCCTTTTTTGAAATCTTATTGCTATATTTTACTAAAAAACTAAACACTATGGCAGCATTCAATATAACAGTCAATAACAAAAAACATGAAGTGGAGGCAGACCCAGACATGCCACTATTATGGGTAATACGTGACGTTATAGGTTTGACGGGAGCGAAATTCGGTTGCGGTATCGCACAATGCGGAGCATGTACCGTACATGTTGGAAATACAGCCGTAAGATCCTGTATGTTTCCGATCCAAAATGTTGGTGACGAAAAGATAACAACCATTGAAGGGCTTTCCGAAAAGGGTGATCACCCGGTGCAATTAGCGTGGAAAGAAATCGACGTTCCGCAATGCGGGTATTGTCAAAGCGGTCAGATTATGGCGGCGGTTGCATTGTTGAAAGAAAATCCCAACCCAACTGATGACGATATTAATAAGACGATGACTAATATCTGTAGGTGTGGAACCTATAATCGGATAAAGAAAGCAATCAAGTCGGCTGCAGCACAGGTATAATGATTTAGTTTGTCTCATACCATAAATTAAGAAAAAACAAATTATGGAAGGATCCGTGAAAAATTTAAATAGAAGAAATTTTATTCGCATAAGTGCTTTCGCAGGAGGGGGCTTAGTGCTTGGATTTAATTTTCTTTCTTCCTGTTCATCTGAGCAAAGCAGCAGCCAATTGATAGATTTAAACGCCTTTGTGAAAATAGATACCAATGGTCAGATTACGATTATGAATCCCAATCCTGAAATCGGGCAAGGAGTAAAAACGGCTCTTCCCATGTTAGTAGCCGAGGAACTTGATGTGGATTGGAAGGATATACGTATAGAGCAAGCTGGTTTAGATACCAATAAATACACGCGACAAGTAGCGGGTGGAAGCGGATCGGTACGTGAGAGCTGGGAATCCTTTCGTAAGGTGGGAGCCACCGCTCGGCAGATGTTAATCAATGCCGCGGCGATGGGATGGGCTGTATCTGCAGATACATGTACTACCGAAAATGGAATGGTTGTACATAAAAAAAGTGGGAAAAAAGTTAAATACAGCGAGCTCGTGGAGCGTGCAGCAACACTCGACGTACCGCAGGAAGTAAACCTTAAATCGAATGAAGCTTTCAAGCTGATTGGTAAGCGTATAGGCAATGTGGATAATCAGGCCATTGTAACCGGCCAGTATAAGTACGGTATTGATACAAAAAGGGAAGGAATGTTGTATGCCACCGTTATTAGGCCACCGGCATTTGGGCAGGTACTCGAATCTTTGGATGATTCCGAAGCCAAAAAATCTCCAGGTATTAAACAAGTGCTTAGGTTTGAAAATAAAATAGCCGTATTAGGACAATCTACTTGGGAAGTATTACAAGGGGCAAAAAAAGTGAAAGCGCAATGGAAAGATGACGGCGTATTGGAAAGCACTTCCGATTATAAGAAAAACCTAAGAGATACCTTATCGAAGGAGCCCAGTGAAGAACCGCGTAGAAAGGATGGTAACATTTTAACGGGTTTTTCTTCCGCTGCCAAAATAATTGAGCTGGATTTTGAGGCTCCCTTTTTAGCGCATAATACCATGGAGCCTATGAATTTCTTTGCGCATGTAAAAGAAGGTAGTGCTGAATTGTATGGTCCCATACAAACACCTGAACGCACAAGAACACGCATTGCAGAATTGCTCGGGATTCCAGAAGAAAAAATAGCCATTATGATGACTCGAATGGGCGGGGGTTTTGGTAGAAGGTTGATGTCTGATTTTGTAGAAGAAGCGGCAACAGTGTCTAAATTGGCTGGAAATGTCCCAGTGAACGTTATCTGGTCAAGAGAAAGTGATATGAGTGGAGGTTTTTACAGGCCGATGTATAGTTATAAATACAAAGCAGCTGTTGATACGAATAATAAATTAATAGCCTGGCACCATCGTTCTATCGGCGTTGGAAATGGTGCCGCGAGCGGGGATAGCTTTCCGGCAGGGGCGGTGGCTAATTTTCAGGTAGACACACAAGAATATAAATCGCCGGTACCAACCGCTCCGTGGCGAGCACCGACGCATAATTTCATTGGTTTTTCAGAGCAGTCGTTTATTGATGAGATTGCACATAAGATAGGGAAAGATCCTGTTGCGTTCAGACTCGAAATTTTAGAGCAGGCAAAAAATAATCCGGTTGGTAAGGTGAATTATAATCCAGACCGCTTTGCCGCGGTCATTAAAAAGGCCGCAGAAGTTGCTGGATGGGGAAAGAGCAAAGCAGGCAATATTTTTCAGGGTTTCGCCGCCCATTTTTCGTTTGAAACATATGTGGCGGAAGTTGCGGAAGTAGAGAAGCAAGCGAATGGCAAATTAAAACTTAAAAAAGTTTACTGCGTTGCCGATTGTGGAACGGTGGTAAACTTAAGCGGAGCAGAGACACAGCTGGAAGGAGGGATTATCGATGGCATTGGTCACGCCATGTATGCCGAACTCACCTTAACAAAAGGTAAACCGGATCAAACAAATTTTAATGCCTATAGAATGATCCGGATGCGTGAAGTGCCCGAAGTAGAAGTGCATTTTATTCAAAATAATGAAAAGCCAACTGGACTTGGTGAGCCGGGACTGCCTCCTGCTGGACCCGCGTTGGCAAACGCGGTATTTGCAGCGTCTGGTGTTAGACTTAAGACGCAACCATTTATTAAAAGCGGACTTTTTGCATGATCTCGTCACCTATATATCTCGATTATTGCGCTACTACTCCCTGCGATCCAAACGTTGTGCAAACTATGTTGCCCTATTTTACCGAACATTTCGGAAATGCGGCCAGTAGGGATCATAATTTTGGTTGGTTAGCACTCGATGCCGTTGAATTGGCCAGAGAACAAATTGCTCATTTAATTCGCGCTAGCTCCAAAGAGATCGTTTTTACTTCAGGAGCTACCGAGTCCATTAATTTAGCATTAAAGGGACTTATTGAAGCGAATGAGCCTGAAAGAAATCACATCATTACTTCGAAAGTTGAACATCAGGCCGTATTAGATACTTGCGCCTATCTTGAAAAGAAAGGTTATGCTATTACTTATCTGGATGTAGATGAGCAGGGTTTAATATCGTTGGATGCACTAGAAGAGTCTATTCAAGAACAAACAGGTTGTATCGCATTGATGTACGGTAATAACGAAACGGGTGTGTTAAATCCGGTAAGGGAAATAGGAGGGATCGCACGAAAATATGGCGTATGCTTCTTTTGCGATGCTACACAGGCGGTTGGAAAGGTTGCCATCGATGTTAATCGAGACGAAATAGACTTCATGTCTTTCTCTGCGCATAAGATATACGGACCCAAAGGGGTGGGAGCGCTATTTATGAGAAGCAATCAGCCTAGAGCGAAAATTTTAAGGCAGCAACACGGGGGCGATCATGAAAGAGGCAACCGTAGCGGCACACTAAATGTTCCCGGCATTGTTGGTTTTGGAAAAGCCGCTGAAATTTGTAGTAAAGAAATGCACAGGGAAGGTCTATTTGTACAGCGTCTGCGGGATACCTTGGAAGAAGGATTATTAAGCAGCATTCCATCGGCCTATGTCAATGGAGCAAGAAACAGGTTACCTCATGTAACAAACATCGTTTTTCCTTCAATAGATGCCGAGATGCTTTTACTTGCTGTATCAAAGCATGTAGCACTTAGTAGAGGAAGCGCTTGCTCGGGCATCACGCAAAAAAGCTCCCATGTATTGCGAGCAATGGGTTTAGCCGAAAACTTTGCACGTAGCGCCGTCCGCATAAGCGTTGGACGATTTACAAAAGAAGACGATATAACGTATGCGGTGAAGATTTTAAGCAACGCGGTGTCAGACCTGGAAAATAAAAATAATGTAGATAGGGAGTTAATTCATCGATAATACAATTGATTGATAATGGTTATCTTTGTTAATTACTAGTGGTAGATCTGGTTTAATGAAAGAAATAAAGCAAATAATTCAGGCATACGAGGAAGCTTGCATACATAAACAAAAAGTAGCGTTAGCCACTGTGGTACATGTCGAGGGATCTTCATATAGAAGTCCGGGTGCACGGATGCTGATTAAAGAGGATGGTATGCTTACCGGAGCTATCAGTGGAGGATGTTTAGAAGGTGATGCATTAAGGAAAGCGCTCATGGTGATGATGCAAGGTAAACCATTGCTCACGACGTATGATACATCCGATGAGGATGATGCCTTTATTGGTGTAGGATTAGGATGCAATGGTATTATAAAAGTGCTTATAGAACCAATTAAGCAGGAAGATGAGACGAACCCCGTAATGCTTTTGAAAGCCGTTTTGCAAAACAGACAGCCCTCCGTGCTAGTTACTTTTTTCTCTATGGATAATAAATGGAGCGAAAATCAAGGAACCCATTTACTTCTTAAAGAGAATGGTGTTAACATGCAGCGTAATACTACGCCGATAGACTTTCAAAGAGTGCTTGAAGAAGCGAAAGGTGTATTCGAAAAAAAATGTCCATTTTTTGTTCAGTACAGCTCTTCAGAAAATGAACTAAATAATTCATCCCTGACGGCCTTTATGGAATATATAGAACCTACCACGTCTCTTGTAGTGCTTGGTGCCGGAAATGATGTCTTTCCATTAGTCCAGCTTGCTGAAGTACTCGGATGGAGTATCACTTTAGTCGATGGGCGGCCAAACTATGCGAGTACGCAGCGTTTTCCTACTTGTCAACTGGTTGTTTCTGAACCCGAAAAGGCCCTGCAAAATATTGTAATAGATGATAAAACAGCCGCTGTATTAATGACGCATAACTATCATTATGACAAGCAAGTACTAAAAGCATTATCAGCGCATCCTATTACATATATAGGGATGTTGGGGCCAAAAAAGAAGTTAGATAAAATGTTGGAAGAGCTTAAGGAAGAGGGTACTGATTTGGGTCAGAAACTGCTCCATATATACAGCCCGATAGGTTTACACATAGGAGCTGAAACCTCCGAAGAAATAGCACTTTCCATTATTGCCGAAATAAAGGCTGTGTTTGCTGGAAAAACAGGTGGGTATCTGCGCGATTTATTAGGTAGAATACATGACAGAAACACGGTAACGATCGATACCGTCATTAATGCGTAATGGACAAATGAAAGGGCTTCGGAACAAGGCTTCGTACGGTATAGTGCTACTAGCAGCGGGAATGTCTAGCAGGCTAGGGAGACCTAAACAGTTATTAGCTTACCAGGGTGATTATTTGATTAATCACGCAATAAAAGCGACTGAGCAGGTTAAAGATGCGGTTACCGTAGTGATTATAGGAGCAGAAGCAGAATTGCTGTTAAATGAAATAAAAAACGTTGATGTAAAGGTGGTATTGAACCAGCAGTTTAAAGAAGGTATGTCGTCTTCGATTCGATGTGGTCTCCAATACATACTGGATTATGATCGTAACATAGAAAATATTATCATTATGGTATGTGATCAACCATATGTGGATGCGGCTCATATTTTGAAATTAGTAGCTTGTCATGAAGCTACGGGAGCAAAAATAGTTGCCAGTACATATAGCGATAGAAAGGGTGTGCCTGCATTGTTCAATAAACAGCTTTTCCCTGAACTGCTAACGCTAAAAGGAGATACCGGAGCCAAAGAGCTTATTAAGAAATATACTATTGAAACAGCCACTGTTTTTTTGCCTTTAGGAGAAATAGACATCGATACAGAGGAAAATTACAACATGTTAATAAATTCCAGTTCGGTACAGTAAGAAATATCGAACAGGGAGTCACAAAAGTGAAATAGAAAAGATTATAGCGTGCACAATGATTGAGGATAGCCACCATAGAAAACATGATTATTTGAGGATTTCACTTACAGATGTTTGTAATCTTCGCTGCTTTTATTGCATGCCCGAAGAGAGCTATGATTTTACTCCCATGAAGCATTTAATGCAGCCAGAGGAGATCGAAAA
Organism: Pseudosphingobacterium sp.; assembly: GCA_035565175.1. GTDB lineage: Bacteria > Bacteroidota > Bacteroidia > Sphingobacteriales > Sphingobacteriaceae > Olivibacter. The sequence continues at coordinate 13,489 of DATMSZ010000156.1, read as the reverse complement.
AATAGCAAAGACATTCGTTGATCTCGGGGTTACTAAGATCCGCCTTACGGGAGGGGAGCCAATGGCAAGAAAGGATTTTGGGGATATTCTACTGCGCCTTGCTAAATTACCTGTATCTCTCCATTTAACAACCAATGCTACCTTATTAGATCATTATATTAATATCCTTAAGAGCGCAAAAATTCAAACCATCAATATCAGCCTAGACACCTTATCAAGTGAAAAATTTCAATTTTTGACGCGAAGAGATAAGTTTGAACTTACCATGCAGAATATCCGTCTGGCGATGGATAGCGGGTTTAATGTTAAACTCAATATGGTCGTTATGCGGGCATTCAATGACAATGAAATATTGGATTTCATAGAATGGACAAGAAATGAGTCCATAGAAGTACGATTTATTGAGTTTATGCCATTCGCCGGAAATCGTTGGACAAGTAACCAGGTGTTTAGTTTAAAAGAGATGTTAACGTTAATTGAAACACGGTATCAAGTGTTTCCGTTAGAAGGTTTGCCGAATGATACTGCCAAAAAATATAAGATTGAAGGACATAAAGGAAGTTTTGCTTTTATTAGCACCATGAGTGCCCCATTTTGCGCCGGTTGTAACCGGATGCGACTCACAGCGGATGGTAAAATGAAAAATTGTCTCTTTTCGAAAGATGAAAGTAACTTACTCAAAGCATTAAGAAACGGAGAATCCATAGAACAATTAATTGTCAAAAATATATTAGGGAAGGCTGAAAGTCTTGGTGGTCAGTTTAATACAGATTTTTCTGACTTAAAAAACGAAGATATCGAAAATCGAAGTATGATAAGCATAGGAGGCTAAATGATTACTGTAACAGAAGCAAAAGAAATTATCCGACAACAACTGTTTGAAAAAAAAATTGTAAGGCAGCCTGTTTTCCAATCTGTAAATAAGGTATTAGCGGAAGATGTGCATGCTTTGGTTGATATTCCGTCGTTTAACCAGTCGTCTATGGACGGATATGCTTTTGCCTTTCAAGAAACCGGGCAAGCGCAGCCGTTAAAAGTAGTAGAAGAAGTTCCTGCTGGTAAACAAGAAATCCTACGGATAAGTGAGGGTACAGCGGCCCGTATATTTACTGGCGCTGCACTTCCACAAAATACAGATACCGTTGTAATGCAAGAACTGGTAACATTAAATGGCAATGATTTAACAGTATTGGATAAAAATTTAGTCAAAGGACAAAATGTTAGAGTAAAAGGTGCTGAGATAGAAAAAGGGGAGCGCGCTTTAAAAAAAGGAACGTATTTGTCGCCAGCTACCGTAGGATTCCTCTCTGCCATTGGGATCGCAGAAGTTGCGACCTTTGCTTCACCAGTGGTTTCGATCATCATTACGGGTGATGAGTTGCAGATGCCGGGAGAAGAGCTCTTACACGGACAAGTTTATGAAGCCTCTTCTTCTATGTTGCAGGCTGCCTTGTTTCAAATGGGAATTCGAGATGTAATTATTTATTATGCAAAGGATACATTAGCAGATACAACAGCTATTTTAGATAAGGCGCTCATCTCGTCCGACCTCATATTGCTTACGGGAGGAGTTAGTGTAGGTGATTACGATTTTGTGGTAAAAGCGGCTGCACTATGTGGTATAGATCAACTTTTTCATCGATTAAAACAACGCCCTGGGAAACCACTTTTCTTCGGCCGAAAGGGAAATAAGCCTGTGTTTGGCTTGCCTGGTAACCCTTCTTCGGTACTTACCTGCTTTTATGAATATGTGTGGGCCGTTCTCAGAAGGTTCGAAGGGCAAGAGGACACCTTAAGAACTTTGAAGGCCCCCCTCAGCGCCCCGTATACGAAAACGAACCAATTAACACATTTTTTAAAAGGAACTTATAAAGAAGGCAAGGTGGAGATTTTACCTGGACAAGAATCATTTAGGCTTCGTTCGTTCGCCGAGGCAAATTGTATAGTTGCCTTGGGAGAAGAAATGAAATCATATGAGCAAGATGAAATAGTTGAAGTACATTTAATACCGTTATATGGATAGCCTACTGTTGTTTTACGTTTTATTATTTGCAATCGCTTTCCTGTATTCTTCCGTTGGGCACGGAGGTGCAAGTGGATACTTGGCATTGATGGCCTTATTTGGTATTGCTCCAGCAGTAATGAAACCAACAGCTCTGATGCTTAATTTATTTGTAGCCATGACTTCTTTCACCTATTATTATAGAGGAAAATACTTTAATGGAAAATTGTTTTGGCCATTGGCATTAGCTTCTGTGCCTATGGCATTTTTGGGCGGAAGTATGGCCATCCATGCCGATTTATATAAAAAACTATTGGGTGTTTTTCTGTTGATTCCAATAGCAAGATTTTTGTTTTTTAGAGATATAAAAGTTGATCAAACGAAGCAACCTCACATAGGTTGGTTACTTCTTATCGGAGGAACGATCGGCTTTTTGTCTGGACTGCTCGGCATTGGCGGAGGAGTTATTTTATCTCCCATACTGTTGCTTTTAGCTTGGACAGATCAAAAGCAAACGGCGGCGATCAGTGCATTGTTTATTTTTGTAAATTCGCTTTCTGGTTTGTTTGGACAAGTTACAAAAGGCATACATTTTAGTCCAGATATGATTACATATGTAATTGTTGCTTTTTCCGGAGGGCTATTGGGCTCCTATTTTGGAGCGATTCGTTTTCAGCAATCTGCTATTAAATTTTTACTTGCTTTAGTATTAATGGTAGCATCTTTGAAATTGTTTTTACCCAATTTGTTATAGTGATGAATGTTTCGGTACTTTTTTTTGGACAAATAACAGATATAACCCATTGTTCACATACGGTGCTTACTGATATAGCGGATACCGATCAGCTTGATGAGCGGCTTCATGCTGCCTATCCGATGCTTAAGCAGATTAAATATGTCGTAACAGTAGATCGAAAAATTATTAGAGAAAATGTTGTCTTATTAGACAATACCGAGGTAGCGTTGCTGCCTCCTTTTTCAGGTGGTTAATTTAAAGGGATGGAAAATAATAGCTTTCATGAGCGATATCACCGGCAGATAATCTTAAAAGAGTTTGGTACAACTGGCCAAAATAGATTGAAGCAGGCGAAGGTGTTGGTAGTCGGTGCGGGTGGATTGGGGTGTCCTGTTTTACTTTATCTGGTAGCAGCGGGCGTAGGTACAATAGGTATCGTGGATGACGGCTTAGTAGAGCTTAGTAATCTGCACCGGCAGATTTTATTTAATACTGCTGACATAGGCAAACGAAAAGTAGACTGTGCAGAGCAATTGCTTGCTAAAATGAATCCGGAGGTAGTGATTCGAACTTATCCCTATCGGATGGATACATCAAATACACTCGATTTAATTGAGGTGTACGATATTGTGATAGATGGAACAGACAATTTCCAAACCAGGTATATGATAAACGATGCTTGTGTTCTTTTAGATAAACCCTTGATATTTGGCGCAATTTCAAGATATGAGGGGCAAGTTGCTGTTTTTAAAGATCCCATTAACTACCGCGATATTTTCCCAAACCCACCGCAAGAAGGAGAGGTAATGAATTGCAGCGAGGCAGGTGTTTTAAATGTGTTACCGGGTTTAATTGGAAATTTATTAGCTAATGAATGTATTAAATTAATTACAGGTATTGGAGAAACATTGGTGGGAAAGTTGCAGACTTATAACATGTTGAATAATAGTTCCTTTACTATCGATATTACACCAACCTCGCTTAGCTCTGCGCTTATTCCAACAGATAGAGAGTCATTTGAAGCAACAGATTATCATTATCTATGTAATACAGATAAAATGTTCGTCAATGAGCTCAACAAGCAGCAGTTCCTCTCCCTTTTAGAAAATGAAGAAACTGATTTGGTAGACGTTAGAGAATTAGGCGAGCAGCCCACGTTAAATGGCTTTCACCATTTGCGAATCCCACTATCATCGTTCGACAAACATATTTCGCTTATAAAAAAGGATACCGTTGTTTTCATCTGTCAAAGTGGGCAAAGAAGTAAATTAGCTGCTCGTCGCTTTGAAGAACTCATTAATCAAGGTAATAAGAAGGTTTTTAGCCTGGAAGGTGGTATGTTGTCTTTAAGAGATATGCTATAGATCATGAGAGCCTGTTTAGAATTCATCTAATAATTTGTTTATGCTTCTTTTTGGTTGCGATTTTGTTATGTTTTCTTAAGGTAGACGCAAGCTATCTTTTCAAAAACATGCCTCGTCTCGCTCAGAAATAAGCTATAAACATTTTTACAATATAACTTTAAACAGGCTCTAAATTTTTATTTACTTTTATCCCATTACCTACCTTGGCAATCGTAGGTGTGGCTGTTTCAAAAATAAACGTGAACATGCAACAAATTTTTTGTGAAGGTGCCATTTCACCGGTATTTATAGCGGAAGTTATTCAGAAATATAGTAGCGATCCTACCATAGGCGCCTATAATATTTTTATTGGTCAGATTCGTGCCGATACGATTAATCAACAGATAGTTTCTTCTATAGAATACACAGCCTACAAAGAGATGGCTATAGAAAAGATGCATGCCATCCGAAGCGATATTTTTACTAAATATCCGATGATAGAAATAGAGGTTCACCATAGCATTGGAGATGTGGCAGCAGGAGAAATTTGTTTGTTCGTGCTGGTAGCATCTGCTCATAGGAAGGCAGCAATGGAAGCATGTAATGAAGTGGTAGAGCGGGTGAAGAGTGAGCTGCCCATTTGGGGAAAAGAATGTTTTGCCGAAGAGGGATATCAATGGAAAAAGAATCATTAATATGGTAGATATTACGCATAAGTTCAATACCCTTCGAAAAGCCATTGCGTTAGCAAATTTGAAAGTGTCAAGCTTCGATACTATTCAGGCTATTCGTGATAAGAAAGTGCCTAAAGGAGATGTGTTCGAATTTTCGAGAGCTTCGGGTTTGCTAGCTATTAAAAAAACTTCAGACATGGTACCGGATTGTCATCCCCTGCCGATTGAATATGCTCATATAAGTTATGATATAGAAGACTTAACGATTATTATTAACGTTGAAGTTCACACGATCTATAAGACGGGAGTGGAGGTGGAGGCCATGCATGGAGCCATGAATGTGGCGTTAACGATATATGATATGCTCAAGCCTATCGATAAAGGTGTGGAGATTACTTCTGTGAGGCTTGCAAGTAAAGAAGGAGGGAAGTCTGACAGGATGGAAACGGTAAAAGATGGATTTAAATGTGCCGTCATTGTCTGCTCAGATACTGTATCAAAGGGCATGAAGGAAGATCGTTCGGGGAAGATGATCGTAAATAAACTAGAGAAATATGGTATTACAACGAAAGAATATGTGTTAATACCAGATGAAAAAGATATCATTCAGGAAAAGGCTAAAGGATTTTTAGCACAAGGTTATCAGATGGTTTTATTTACAGGAGGTACTGGCCTTTCCTCGCGAGATGTAACGCCGGAGGCGATAAGTCCCTTATTGGACCAAGAGATACCTGGTGTTATGGAAGCTGCCCGGGCTTACGGACAACAGCGCACACCGTTGGCAATGCTTTCGAGAGGCGTGGCCGGTTTTATGGAGAATATGCTTGTTATAACTTTGCCGGGTTCTTCTAAAGGTGCTGAAGAAACCATGGACGCATTGTTTCCTTCCATTTTACACGTATTTAAGGTGCGGAAGGGAATGAATCATGAGGGGATGCAAAATGAATAAATGCTGATAACAATGTATAGAAATGTATTAGCTGATGATAGCATCTTATCTATGATTTGATTTTGATGACTAAAAGCAGCAATATTATAAATCTACATTGCATAGGTATTGAGGCGATTATGTGATCAAATAAGACGAAAGGGCAGATGTCAGCTATAGGAGAGAAACATACAGTTGATGCTAGATTAGCAAAAGTACTGGGCCACTTTTACACAATCAGAACGCCATTGAAAATGGAACCTAGCCTTTATCATTTGTCGCCAAGCTTGGAGATGATGGTTGTTTTTAACTTTGGAACTCCTGTTAGGTTTTCATTTGGGGAGAAAAAGATAGATGAGCGCACAATAGACCGTATCGGACTCATCGGGCCTTTACGGCAGATGATGAATTATGAGCTGACCGGAGGGGTGGACTTACTAGTGCTTCCGTTTATTTATAATGGCTTTTATAGATTATTTTCATTAGCGGTGGATGACTTCAATTTTGAGGATGAAACGGCTATTTTAAAGTACACTGATAGGTTGGAAAATCTCTGGAAACAACTATCACTAATCGCTGATACAAAAAAACGTATAGCCGAAATGACAAAGTACCTGCTTGCATCCATTTTAGAAAATGATGAGGCCAGTTTAGGTTTGTTAGCGGGTGTGCCAGCCATCCATAATTTAGCCATTAATCCGGTAAAAGCAATTGCAACAAAAGAGGCCGTTTCGGAACGGAGTATTCAGCTGCGTTTTAAAAAATATACGGGTTATTCTCCCAAAGAACTTATTCGGTTTTTGCGGTTTAAGACACTTTTGACTAATCTCTTTCAATTTGCTAATCCTCAAAAAATAAATTGGATGGATCTGGTCATGAGGTATGGTTATCATGATCAAAGTCATTTGATTAAGGATTTTAAATATTTTACTGGGGTGTCGCCTAAAAAATTCTTATCACTTACTAAAGATGGAAGTTTCTGTATTGACAGAGAATAAGAAATGTCGGTATCAGCCTGTTAGAATGTCGTCTTTCCCCACGAGCTAAATGGCTATAGTCTGCTAACTTTGGATTTTTGATACGCTTAAATTACAAATCGTTATGGAAAAGACAACAGTTGTTCAGAAAATTTCACCAAATCTTTGGTTTGATCGGCAGGCAGAAGAGGCCGCTAATTTCTATGTTTCTATTTTTAAAAATTCTAAAATCGGCAGAGTAACAAGGTACAGCAAAGTTGGTTTTGAATTTCACGGAATGGAAGAAGGGGCGGTAATGACAATCGAGTTTCAAATTGCAGGGCAAGAATTTATAGGACTAAATGGTGGTCCTCAATTTAGCTTTAATGAGGCAATATCTTTTATTGTTAATTGCGATAATCAAGAAGAAATAGATTATTACTGGGATAAACTTTGCGAGGGTGGAGATAAAAATGCGCAGGTATGTGGCTGGCTAAAAGATAAGTTTGGTGTGTCTTGGCAGATCGTCCCCAATGAACTAGCCGATATGTTGCAAGATCCGGATAGCTCACGAACAGATAAGGTATTGTCGGCCATATTTCAGATGAAAAAGTTAGATGTCAAAACTTTGCGTGAGGCATACAACGAATAATTCATCTTACTGCTTGCGAAATCCAGTCGGTGCCATACCCGTCCATCTTTTAAAAGTGCGGGTAAAGGCACTAATTTCATTATAACCTAACATATGAGATACTTGCTTGACTGAATATTCGCCGGCGGATAAATACTGAATGGAGAGTGTTTTTCGCGCTTCGTCGGCCACCTGTTGAAAACTTGTTCCTTCAAGTTTTAATCGACGTTGGAGCGTGCGAGCACTAACATTAAAGTTGGCGGCAATTTGCTCGATCGAAACGAGACCTAGATAGGAATTGGCTAACAGGTAATTAAATATTTTTGTATGAAAAGCCTTGTCTAAAGATGGCTGCGTCAAAAGCGCTTGATGTTGCTGAACTAATATTCTCTGTAACTCATAATTAGACGACAGTATTGGTTCATTCCAGCACAAAGAAGAGAACGTGATGCTATTCTCCAGTTTGCTCAATTGGGGTTGACATCTCATCACACGTTCATATTCTTTTAAGTTTTTTTCATGGATTTTGCTCTTATATTTTATATTTATTGGCCTAATCTTTTCAAGGATTAAACCGTCTAACTCGTGTATCACAAATACCATTAATAAATCAAGTGTTTGATTACAAATCTGCTGCCGTTCCTGCGGTTTGCCAAGGCCGTCAAAATGTATTGTAAAAGCACTCTCATGATGTGTTATCCTAATGCCGATTAGGGGAGTGATTAAATGCACTAAGGTAGCTGCGATGCTTACTGCTTTACCCACGGTATCGCTGCTCTTGATGAGCTCGCCTACAACACCCAAAGCTGAGAGCTGAAGAGACTCACCGAAGTGCAAACCGAATAAAGGGTCGTTCGTTAAATTTATAACATTTAACCATAAATGATCTATTTGTGTCTGACGAAGACTCTTTTGTTGTCCTGTTTTTAATTTATCAAGCTCGATATCTGCTAATTGACATAGTTTTTCAGGACTAATATCTCTTTGAGCAGCATAGGCTAACAGGGCTAATATAAATGGTTGGTAATCCGTTTGCATATTGACTGTGTAAGTTACAAATATAAACGAGTTGCTAATATAAAAACTAAACATGTCGTGATAAGGTAAGTCATTGTCGGGTTTTGATAATCCTTATTTTCTTTTGAAGAACGACCTTTGTGAAGATGATTGTGCGATGATTTCCATTCATAATCAGAAGATTAATAGTGTTAACTTAAATAACTTACAAAATGGAACAACAAGTAAAGGAGACAGTAAACCGATTCTTAAAGGCTGTTAAAGAAACAGATCTTCAATCTTTAAACCAATTAGTACACCCAGCGATTAAATGGAATCAACCAGGTAGTAACGTACTTTCTGGTATCAAGAATACGAGTGAAGATGTATTTGGAATGGTCGGCAAAATGTTCGAAATATCAGCCAATACACTACAGTTAACAGCCGTTAAATCAATCGCTTCTCATGGTGATCAAGTAGCTTGTTTATTGAGTTGGCAAGCGCGGCGCCCTGACGGGGCCAAATTGGTAGTAGACAACATTGACGTATATACTGTAAAAGACGGAAAAATTATTGGGGTTGTTGTCTATTCAACAGATGTAAATGCCGAGAATTTGTTTTGGGGATCAAATTAAAAGATGTCTAACTAAGATGATTTAAGCAGTTTTTAATCGGCGTGCGGAATTTATCTTATCAAGGGAATGTGTGCGTTACAATTCAGATGAGGGGCCAGGAGCTTGCCTGGCTCTTATACCTGAATTCAGGTATATTTCATTAATATTTGCATTCATAGAGAGGGTTGCCTATTTTCACATATATAAAAACGATCACCCTATGAAAACGGACTTAAAAAACTTAAGTGCAGTGTTAAAACTGGCTATTAAAACGGATAATTTATTTCAGATACCTTATGTTCAGGTGAATGATCAGTTTGTTATAACTGAACATTTTGTTACAAAGGAATTAGAGATAAACGATTTGTTAACCTATAGTTGGGAGCCATTAAATGAAGGGAATTTAAAGGAAATTTTGCTCAACAATTTTCCGCAAAACTAATTTTTTCTTAGTTTGTTTTGTGGGTTTAATATCGACACTGCTGGGCTAATTCAATAAATAGCAAACGTTTAAATAACAATTATTACTTTTTACTTTACTTCAAAATCAAAATATGTTGTCGGGTAGGGTTCATCTACCAACGTATAATGCCACCATTCCTCAGGCAGAGGTTTAAAACCAAATCGTAACATTGCCTCTTTTAAAATAAGTCGATGTGATTCTTGTTCCGCGTTTATTTCGTGACTCCCATGATGAGAGATGTTTCCAAAAAAATCGAAAGGACTACCCATGTCCACTTCTTTCCCTGTAGCGATATCCACAATAGTTAAATCTACCGTGCTTCCACGAGTATGACCCGATTTTGCTGCAATATATCCTAACTTAAAGAGATCTTTTTTGTCTATTTGTGGGTAGAACTCTCTTTTCATGAGAGTGTCATCCGTTGCTTTAGCCCATTTTATAAAGTGATTAACGGCACGTTGTGGCCGATAAGCATCAAATATCTTAATTCGATAACCACGTGTTTTTAAATAGTTCTGAACTTTTTTTAACGAATCTGCTGCTGGAGCACTCAACATCGCAATGCTCTTTTTATAACCGTTTATGGGTTTGCCAATAAAGTTATGCTTGCCCGCATAGCGTATATCATACAATACATCGGGAATAATTTGTTGTATATATACAAAAGTAGCGGGAGATTCAGTTGTGTGTTTTCGAGCGCTGTTAGAATTACAGGCGAGGATGAACCAAGAAAGTAATGCCACACAACTGGATTTGCTGAAAGCGAATCTTAATTGATGGACAAAGAGAAACCTAAGATTGAACTGCATAATATGTGTTTTATTCCTCGTATGCTATTAATTGCTTTTTCGCGGGATGGACAGCGTTTCCCACTTATCGTCTCTAATCATTTTCGCTATAAATACAATTTGTCCCACATGGTAGGCTATATGACTTAATTGTCTTTGTAAAGCTTCCACAACAGTATGATCTTCACTGCGTATGGTGACAATTCGTTTTAAATCTTCTGGTTGCAGCGTGTCTATTGCTCGGTATAAACAATCCCATCCCTCCTGCCAGCGCAATAGCAACCTCTCTCGAGATATCTCTTTATTATCAAACTCCGCATCCCGGTTGCGCCATGTTTTCTCACCATCACTGGTAAGAAAATCAGTAAAACGTGAAATCATATTCCCGGCAATATGGGTAATGATGACGGCTATACTATTGCTTTCGTCGTTAAACTTCCAAAGCATTTCTTCATCGTTTACTTGTTCTATAGCACCCTCAGCCAATTTTTTGTAGTGGTTAAGTTGTTTTTTTAAACTTGATAGGTAGTTTTCCATTTTTATTAACCTAAGAGGTATAATGTGCATGCACTCGCTTCACTTTTCCCTTTTCATCAAACTCCATGAACTCTGCTGAATAAGAGTCATTAATGCTTTTATAGAATAAAACTACTGAATTTAAACCGATCAATTCATGGATCAAATGAAAAGTAAGCTGAGGGTATTTTTCCAGTCCAATCGAAAAATACTTTCTCAACGATTCTTTACCGTTCAAATTACCGTTTTTATCAACGCCCAGCTGTTGAATAATTGGTGATGTAAATTGTATTTCTTCCGAATAGTGAGACAAAATATTGTCTAAGTTGTGATCGTTCCAATCTTGAATCCATTGTTTCGCAAAATTAGAAAGTTGTTGCTGTTGTTCCATTGTTTTATTTAATGATAATTCCATTTTAATATCAGCTCTTTTATAAATACCTACTTCTAAACTTGTTTCTTTAAAACCAAATTTCCTATAGATGCCAATTGCTATGGCAAGTTTTGTTTGAGAATACAAAATAAGTTTTTTTACAGCTAAAGCTTTTGCTAAGGTTATGGCTGCATCGCATAATAATTTTCCAGCCCCCATACCGTGAAAAGACTCGTCTATGGCCATTTTTGTCAATTCCATGACACCGTTCCCCATGCTTTTTAGTGCTACAGTGCCGATAATACGTGTTTTATATTCAGCAAACAATATATGCCCACCTTCATTTAATATAGCCTCCTCTGGTTTCGTGAGCACGTGCTCGTCTATAGGTTCTACAGTGAAATATTTAGTTAGCCAAGCTCTATTTAAACTTTCGAAATATGGTTTGTTTTCTATACTGTATGGGATAATTTTGATCATGAGAATTGTTTTTCTAAATGTTTCAAAGCAAATATCCAGAGAATAAATAGATGAATACAGATACAATTTTATTATTTTTGATGAGTACAGATTTAATAAATGAAAGAGTTATTATATATAAACTTAGCGCGAAACATAGAACAAAAGATTAGGAACGAGGTCTTCAAAATAGGAGATAAGCTTCCTTCTATTCGGACGGTTTGTGACGAATATGGGGTAAGTATGAATACTGCGATGCATGCATATCTAGAATTGGAAGGAAGATCACTTATTAAGTCGCAACCGAAATCAGGCTTTTATGTAACACATAATACTGGCAAAAGGCTTGCTTTTCCGGAAACGAGCAAACCATTATACCGTGATGATCAGGAACAAGCAGAAGACTTGATTGGGCGCGTATATGGCCAACTCGGCGATCAAAATATCTTGCGCCTATCGCTGGGCGTTCCTGATGAAGAGTTATTGCCAATTGCCAAATTAAATAAAGGCTTGGTTTACGCTATGAGGTCTTTACCAGCAAGCGGCACCGCATATGAAGAGATTCAGGGGAACAAAAAGTTATGGAGAGATATTGCTCGTTGTGCGTATACTTGGGGTGCCAGTTTAACACAGGAGGATATCGTAACTACAGCTGGTGCGATGAACGCGATATCGTATTGTATGATGGCTCTTACAAAACCGGGCGACAAAATAGCGGTAGAAAGTCCTGTATATTTTGGTATACTACAACTCGCTAAGAGTTTGGGATTACATGTTTTGGAACTTCCAACAAATGCAGGTACCGGAATTGAGCTGGATGCCTTGAAAAAAGTTATGCCAGAAATTAAACTCTTGCTTTTGGTAAGCAATTTTAATAATCCCTTAGGAAGTTGTATGCCCGTCGAACATAAAAAGGAGGTTGTGAAACTCATAGAGCAATATAATATTCCGCTTATTGAGGATGACTTATATGGTGATGTTTATTTTGGAGAGAGCCGGCCAAAGCCTTGTAAGGCTTATGACGAATCCGGATTGGTGCTGTGGTGTGGATCGGTTTCTAAAACGCTCGCACCGGGATATCGTGTTGGTTGGGTAGCCCCAGGGAAATACAAAGATAAAATAATACGAATGAAGCTTTTACATACGGTCTCTACTACAACGCTAACGCAAGAAGTGATTGCCAACTTTTTAGAAAGTGGACACTATGAAAAATATCTTCGGGGCTTACGTAGAACGCTGCACACTAATAGCCTTCAATTTAACAGAGCGATTTCAGACTATTTTCCGGAAGAAACAAAAGCGAGCCAACCACATGGCGGTTTTGTAATGTGGGTTGAATTAGCGAAAAATATTGATGCTGCCAAATTGTATAATAATGCTATGAAGCAGGGCATAAGTATAGCTCCAGGCAGAATGTTTACTTTACAGAATCAATTTAACAATTGTATGCGCTTAAGTTACGGCATGAAATGGTCAGAAGAGCTGGAACAAAAGTTGAAACTACTCGGTGAATTAGTAAAAAAGTCTATTTAAGAGGCTGCTAATTTGTTATCTTAAATAGGCAATAGAAATGATATAATGACTAAATTATATGCTTAAATTAAGTTAATCTTATAAATATAGCCTGTTATCTCAGGCTATATTTATAGCTTCTACCATACTTAGTAGCTTGGATGAAGTCGTTCTTTAATAGATAGGATAATCTTACTGCTACGGCCTTCTCTACTTTATACGGATCAACTTCCGGTTGTGCTTTGTTTAACACATCTAGTATCTCATCTTTGAAACCTGCTCCAATTTGGGTTAAAGCATAGCTTATTTTTTGATCAAGTTTACTATTTGGATTAAACTTTTCTTGGGGTATAAGCACTTTCTTTCCATCTTTTTTCCTTTTGGGTGCTTCCTCCGTTTGTTCACCAACAGGTTGACTAGTTAAGCCGGCAGACTTAGACTGGGTAATCGTATTGATGGTTATCTCAATACTTCTAAGTTCATCCTTTAACTGTTGTT
>DATMSZ010000155.1:0-21245 GCA_035565175.1 Pseudosphingobacterium sp. | reverse complement strand
CGGTTGCTAACAAGAAGTCTGCAGGTATTTTCAGTTTACTTAAGCCCTATAAGGGAATGCTTGTTTTACTGTTACTATTTGCACTTTTTAGTAATGGTTTGAATTTATGGATTCCCCGAATCATAGGCGATGGCATAGATGCTTATCGGGATCAGCATTTCTCTGCCCGTGATATTATTTTGCAATTTGGAATTGTGGTGCTGGTGATTTTTATATTCACTTATTTGCAGAGCATTTTACAAACCTATGTTTCGGAGAAGGTGGCGAGGGATTTGCGTACTAGACTTTCCGACAAGATCTCTAAACAAAGTTTTACCTTTATCAGAGAAGCCAACCCCTCAAAACTACTCACTAACCTCACAGCAGATGTCGATTCAATTAAATTATTTGTTTCTCAAGCTATTGTGTCCATCGCATCTTCTTTGTTTATTATTATTGGTGCCAGTATTTTATTGATTTCTATTAATTGGCGATTGGCTTTAGCAGTGATTGCTATTATTCCTATCATTGGCGGAACCTTTTTTATTGTACTACGTAAGGTTAGGGCACTTTTTATCCAGAGTAGAGCGGTAATAGATTGGCTTAACAAAGTGATCAATGAGAGCATTTTAGGAGCAGCTGTTATTCGGGTAATCAATTCTCAGCAGCTGGAGTATGATAAATTCTTAGAGGCTAACATAAAAGCAAAAGACTACGGGATGGCTATTCTACGGCTTTTCGCAGGACTTATCCCGGTAATTGTATTTACTGCGAACATGGCAGGGTTGGCGATTCTGATGTTGGGAGGACATTTCGTGATTTCTGGAAGCATGAGCCTTGGAGAATTCGCTGCTTTTAATAGCTATTTAGCCCTTTTAATTTTTCCGATTCTGGTAATTGGTTTTATGAGCAACGTAATAGCACAGGCAACAGCTTCGTATGAGCGTATTAATGGGGTAATTGAAGCTCCGGAACCGAGAGAAACCGGTTCGATAAGAATTGATTTGGATGGTGAGATAAAACTTGAATCAGTGTATGTTAACTATGAACAAAAACCTGTGCTGAAAGATGTCTCTTTTTCTGCGAAGCCTGGATCCAAAACGGCTATTTTAGGACCTACTGCTGCGGGAAAAACACAATTGCTTTATCTATTAACGGGTTTGATAAAGCCTGATTCGGGTACGATAACCTTCAACAATTATTTAATCAACGATTATAATGCAGAATTCTTTTATAGCCAGATTGGCTTTGTTTTTCAAGATAGTATTATCTTTAATATGAGTATTCGTGAGAACATCGCGTTCAGCGACCAAGCTACTGATGAATCGTTACAAAAGGCTATTGCCACTGCTGAGCTCAGTTCGTTTATTAATGAATTACCTGATAAATTGAATACAATTGTTTCGGAACGTGGAGCTAGTCTCTCAGGTGGACAGAAACAACGCATTATGCTGGCACGAGCATTGGCATTAAATCCGAAGGTTCTGTTATTAGATGATTTCACCGCGCGGGTAGATAATCAAACGGAAGAAAAAATATTAAGAAATATCCAGAAAAACTATCCTGGGTTAACATTGGTTTCGGTTACACAGAAGATAGCGTCGGTAGAAAACTACGATCAGATTATTTTATTAATGGATGGCGAGGTTGTCGCCATTGGAAAGCACGAAGCGCTGATACGAACAAGTCCAGAATATGTTCAGCTTTTCAATTCACAACAAAGTACCAGCAATTATGAATTATAATCTTAATGATTTGCCTCAGAGCGAACAGAAAAAATCAACTTATTTGGCTATAAAGAGGTTGCTGCAGCTGATTTCGCATGAAAAAAGGAAGCTGACGATGGCAATTTTGGCTATCCTGATTAATTCTTCCCTTAATTTATTGGGCCCTTTCTTAATAGGGTATACTATAGATAAATATGTTGTGACAAAACAATATCACGGTGTATTGCTCTTTTCCGGCATATTATTAACTATTTATTTAATGGTACTTCTTACCAGCTATCTGCAAACTAAGTTGATGGGTGGTATTGGCCAGCGTTTGTTGTTTACGCTGCGGAACGCAATATTTAGTAAATTACAACAATTACCCATCGCTTTTTTTAATCAAAATAAGGCGGGCGATCTGATTTCCCGGGTTAATAACGATACAGACAAATTAAATCAGTTCATTTCGCAAGCCTTGACACAATTTATAAGCAGCATAGCGATTATGACGGGTGCTGGAATCTTTTTACTCTCCATTAATGTTAAACTTGGTTTAGCAACACTCATGCCGGCACTATTAATCTTAATTTTCACAAAAATCGTATCTCCTTGGGTTAAGAAGAAAAATGCTGTTAATCTTAAAAGTGTGGGAGGAATGAGTGCGGAAATACAAGAAAGCCTTAATAATTTTAAAGTAATTATCGCTTTTAATAGGCGCGATTATTTTAGAAGGCGTTTTGACCAAGCTAATCGGCAAAATTATCATACGGCCATTGGAGCAGGTCTGGCCAATAATATCTTTATACCAATATATGGGTTGTTTTCGAGTGTTGCCCAGTTGATCGTGTTAACATTCGGTATCTATTTAATTGCTGCAGGCGAATTTACAGTTGGATTGTTAGTGAGCTATCTGTCTTATGCAGTAAACTTTTATAACCCTTTAAGGCAGTTAGCGGCGCTTTGGTCGAGTTTTCAAGTGGCAATGGCGGGGTGGGACCGAATATCGCATATATTGTCAATGGAAACTGATTTGCATAAAATTAAAGACGAGACAGTTGAAGCCACGGATTCCTTATTGGAATTTAAGAATGTATATTTCTCTTACCCCAGTGGCAAAGAAGTGCTACACGACATTAATTTTAAATTGTTTCCTGGCAAAACCTACGCTCTTGTTGGTCCAACGGGAGGTGGTAAAACCACTACTGCATCCTTAATGGCACGCTTATATGATCCTACACGTGGACTTGTATTGCTTAACGGACGAGATATAAGATCTTACGAAGCGGAAGAACGCACGCAAAAAATTGGCTTCATTCTGCAAGAACCTTTCTTGTTTACAGGAACGATAGGGGAAAATATTATCTATGGGAATAACAATTATCAAAATTACAGCAGGGAAGAACTGGATGCGCTAATAAAAGCAAAAGGAGTGGAAGACTTGCTCACGATCTTTGAAGACGGTTTGGATACCAAGGTGCTATCAAATGACGACGGGGTCAGCTTAGGGCAAAAACAAGTGATCGCCTTTATTCGGGCCGTTTTGCGAGATCCTGATGTGCTCATTTTGGATGAAGCAACCGCAAATATTGATACTGTCACTGAACAATTACTTGATAAAATATTGAAAAAACTACCTAAAACTACCGCACTAGTTATTATAGCTCATCGCCTAAATACTATTCAGAATGCAGATGAAATATTTTTCGTAAACTTGGGAGAGGTAATCAGGGCTGGCTCCTTTAATGATGCTGTTGATAGATTAATGCAAGGAAGAAGAGTAAGTTGATAAGCATTTAAGGGCATTGAAAATTGTTCTCTACAACTTAATAAAAGGGTATTATGACATTGAAAATTTATTGCATAACTGCATTGACGATATTTTTTTTAACGGGGATGGATAAGGTTTTCGGACAGGCAACGGATCGGTTTGGGAACCAGGATATTCAATTGGCTAGCTGGTTGCTGGGCACTTGGGAGAGTAAAACACAAAAAGGTAGTCTATACGAAAGCTGGCAGCAGCAGGACGACCTAGTACTTCTGGGCAAGTCCTATTTTCTTAAAGCTGGTGATACAATCACGTTGGAAAACATCAAGCTAACTCAGTTGAAAGATGGATTGTTTTATCTACCAAGCGTGAAAAATCAAAATAATGGAAAAGAAATAGCGTTTAAAGCAAGCAAAATAACAGCTGATACCTTGGTGTTTGATAATCCAGCGCATGATTTTCCTCAAAAAATAGGCTATTACAGATTGGGGAACAACTCGCTTAGAGCCGAAATATCAGGCTATAAAAAGGGCAAGCATGAAGTGAGATCTTTCTCAATGAAAAGAATCCGGGCCTTTAAACTGTCGAAATAACTGATTAGCGTGTTATTAAAAATAATGGCAAGAAGAGACGAATATTAGACAATTTTTCTTAAGTAAACTACATAAAATAGTTACTCATTTTGATGGACTGATTTTGAATATCGTATTAAACTTCTATATTTGAAATAACCAATTTTACAAACCATGCCAAACAAGCTGCCTGATTTGACTGCCTTGGTACACCAAATGGCTGTTTCAAATGCCGAAAATGTGTATATGGAAGTGTTTAAAATACTATTCAATCCTGTTCTGAAATTTTCTTTTGGCATTTTAAAATCTTGGGAGTCAGCTGAAGAAGTGGCAAGCGATGTTTTGCTCATGATCTGGCTGCAGCGCGAACGATTGATTACAGTAAAAAATATTAAATATTATGCTTTTGTTGCTGCTCGTAATAAATCTCTGAATCTTCTAAAACAACAAACAGGACGAGAACACCTTTCACTTGACGAAATAGATTTAGATATTCAGTTGAGCTCACCCAGCCCTGAGACTATATTTATACAAGGTGAAATGAAAAACAAATTAGAGATGGCTATTGCTACCTTACCTAAACAATGTAAATTGGTGTTCCAATTAGTGAAAGAAGAGGGTTTCTCCTACAAAGAGGTTGCCGACATACTAAACGTTTCGACTAAAACGGTGGATGCACATCTAGTGAATGCTATGAAAAAATTAGCACACATCCTTAAATCTGAATTTAAGCTGGCTTAATTATTCTATTAAGCGCTTCTTCTTTATAGTCGCTTTATTCGAAAAATCCCATCGAAATTGAAATTTCCATTAGGGATATTATTCGATTTCACTGTCTATATTCTTGTAGACCTTTTATAAATCGTACGAGTTTCCTAAATCATCCAACGTCATCATTAAGAGATTTAATGGTTTCAATGCGGGAAGGGAAATCGCACAAGCGCTGATTTAAGATGAAACATTTTATTTTACTATTATTGATTAGCATCCTTTTTTTACTAAATAATTGTACCAATTCAAATGAGGAAAGAAACGACAATGTGGGATTGAATTGGCCTGTATATGGTGGAAATAATGGAGGGAATAGGTACTCTCCACTTGATCAAATCAACGCCACAAACGTACAACAGTTAACGGTTGCCTGGGAATACCATACCGGTGAGAATAAGATAGGAGAGCGCGGTTTTGAAATTCAATGTCAACCCATTATCATTGATGGTGTTTTATATGGCACTACACCACAATTAAAGGTTTTTGCGATTAAAGCGGATACAGGTAGCGAATTGTGGATTTTTGATCCATTTAAGAATGCAAGTCCTCAGTATCACGCTAATCGTGGCGTAAGTTACTGGGAAGATGGAGACGAAAAACGTATTCTCTTTACAGCGGGATCTTATTTATATGCTGTGGATGCTGTGACTGGTCAGGTTATTAAAAGTTTCGGTAAAGAGGGTAGGGTAGATTTACACGATGGCTTGGGAGATAATATACCGCACGATATAAGTAAGCTCTTTGTGATCGCAACTTCACCTGGTATGATTTATAAAAACACGTTAATAATGGGATCGAGAGTTTCCGAGTTTGGTGATGCTGCTCCCGGCCACATCCGTGCTTATGACGTATTATCCGGGAAAATAAAGTGGACTTTTCATACCATTCCGCAACCTGGAGAATTTGGGTATGAAACCTGGACAGCAGATGCATACAAGAAAATAGGCGGAGCAAACAATTGGTCGGGCATGGTTATAGATTCTAAACGAGGAGCGGTGTATTTAGGAACCGGTTCCCCTTCGGTGGACTTTTATGGTGGAGATAGGCATGGGACTAATCTTTTCGCCAATTGCATCTTAGCATTAGATATCGAAACAGGTAAGAGGCTGTGGCATTTTCAGACCATTCATCATGATCTGTGGGACCGTGATCTTTCTAATCCTCCTAACCTAATAAAAGTTATGCACCATGGTAAAGAAATTGAAGCCGTGGCGCAAGCTACAAAAGATGGTGTCATCTATGTGTTGGATCGTGATACGGGAAGGCCCCTATTTCCTGTTGAAGAACGAGCGGTGCCAACCACAGGAGCTGTGCCAGGGGAAGCCCCTTGGCCTACACAGCCCTACCCGGTAAAACCCAAACCATTTTCTAGACAGTTCTTTAAGGAGGAAGATATTAATGATATGACGGCTGACGGCTATGAGTTTGTGAAGAAACGTTTTAAAGAAACACGTTCAGGTAACAAATTTATACCACCCAGCAGCGAAGGATCCTTGATTTTTCATATTGGTGGTGGGGCAGAATGGGGTGGTACCGCCGCCGATCCAAACGGTATTTTGTATGTAAATGCTAATGACATGCCTTGGGATCTGCGAATGATGGATCTGGCGAGTGGTATTGCACATGAAAAAAGGGAGCGCGTAACAAGAGGGCGAGCGCTGTACCTTGCGAATTGTGCAGTTTGCCATGGCACCTCCTTAAAAGGGAGCGGAAATAAGACATATCCGAGCTTAGTTGATATTGGGCATCGTTTTACGAAAAGCGGAATACTAGATATTCTGAACACGGGGAAGGGCATGATGCCGTCCTTCCAGCATATTTCCGAATCAAAAAAAAATGCCATTATAAGTTTCTTGTTGAAGGATGAAAAAATGGAGGTAATGGATGATTTACATAATAATGTAGGTTTATCAAATACTGCTATTGATAGTCAGCAAGTATTTCCCTATACCGCACCCTATGTTAATAATGGACAGGTGCAGTTTCGGACTCCAGAGGGGTACCCAGCGGTCAAACCACCTTGGGGGACATTAAGCGCAGTGGATCTTAATTCGGGCGACTTTCTATGGCAAGTCCCATTAGGCGAATTTCCTGAACTTAAGAAAAAAGATGTTCCTCCAACAGGTACCGAAAATCATGGTGGACCTATTGTAACAGCAGGAGGCGTTTTGTTTATCGCTGCTACACAAGATGAGTACTTTCGCGCTTTTGATAAAAAAACGGGGAAGATTTTATGGGAGTACAAACTACCGGCCGGAGGATTCGCTACACCTGCAACTTACGAAATAAAGGGCAAACAATATATAGTTATTGCGGCGGGAGGTACAAAATATGGATTAAAACCGGGAGGGTCGTACATCGCTTTTTCACTTCCAGATTAGCCCAAAATTTTTTGATAGGTATTTTAAAATTTTTATAGGGAATTTTTTGAGATTGATTGTCTATAGTAATAAGAACTCATAAAGCCAATTGAGATAAACCTGCAAGCCTTAAATAGATTGCATACTGTTAAATAAATAAAATGTATTGTTAACCATTAATAAGCGTGCTATGAAATCAACATGATAAAAAAAATGAGAAGTGCGCCAACACTTCTCATTTGATTCCTTTGAATTAGTTTAACACTATTCTTCAGATTTTTTAACAATAATAAGCAAAGCTATGAAAAAAAAAGAACTAAACGAAAGGGTTCTTTATAAGTACTCTTTTGTTTACTTTTTTACAAAAACAAAACTGTTATTATTTCACTACAGTGTTTTTTTGACAGTTTTTTTATCTCTTACCGCTACAGCTAGCGCCGACTCACAGGGAGAAAAAATCGATCTTATTGTACAAAATGTAAAGCTTAAAAATGTATTTCCTATTCTTGAGCAAAAAGGGAAAATCAGATTAATGTACAGTGAGGAAAGTATCGCTTTAGACAAGCCGGTTACTATTAAGGCGAAAGAAACCCCCGTGCTCCAGGTGCTTGCAATGCTACTTGCTAACACGAATCTGGAGTACATGGAGATGAAAGACAATCTGGTGATCGTAAGAAATAAGACAAATCAACCAGCAATAACCGTTAGCGGTTTAGTTCGCGGAGCCAGCACTCAGCCTTTAGCAGGAGTGAGTGTATTGGTAAAGGGCATATCTGGAAAAGGTACTAGAACAGGTGCCGATGGCACTTACACACTCTCCGTTCCCGCCAATGCAGTCTTAGTGTTTACCTATGTTGGTTATATCTCACAGGAAATAAGTGTAGGGGGGAAAAGTCGGCTTGATGTGACGTTAAAAGAAGATGCACAAGAGCTAGGAGAGGTCATTGTAACCGCCTTAGGTATAAAACGTGAAAATAAGAAACTTGGTTATTCAGCTTCATCCGTGGCGCCTGAGCAATTAACCGAAAGTAGAACAACAAATTTGGGAAACAGCTTGTCGGGCAAAGTAGCCGGTTTGAATGTGTCTCCTTCACCAACTGGTCCTGGCGGTTCTTCTAAAATTCGCTTGAGAGGCCAATCTTCTTTTGGCGGTAATAACTCCCCCTTAATTGTTGTAAATGGCGTTCCTATAAATAATGCACCACAAGGTGGGGCTAATGCTGCTAGTGGCGGAAATACCGGGGAAGTAAATACAGATTTAGGCGACGGTTTGCAAAGCATTAATCCTGACGATATCGCTTCCTTAACGGTGCTGAAAGGCGCTGCTGCTGCTGCTTTATATGGATTTAGAGCTAAAGATGGAGCAATTATTATAACAACTAAATCTGGAGGAGAGCAAGGAGAGGGAATAGGAATTAGCTACAGCACGAGTTTACAGGCCGATCAACCATTAGATTATACAGACTTTCAGTACGAATATGGTCAAGGAGAGTATGGTGTTCGAAATGTAACGCTTGCAGATGCAAGAAGAACAGGCGTGTGGAGTTTCGGTCCGCGATTTGATGGTTTACCAATTATGCAACATGATGGTGTTGAACGCCCTTATGTTGCTTACAGAGATCGTGTTAAAGATTTCTATGATATTGGCAAAACATTTACGAACTCGTTAGCCGTGTCTGGCGCTAGTGAGAAAGGTAATTTTCGCGTTTCTTTCGCTAATACCGATGCAAATAGTATCATTCCAAATTCAGATTATAATAAAAAGATATTTAATGTTGGATTAAATTATAACCTGAACAAAGATTTATCTGTACAGGTGAATGCTAACTATTCCAACGAATTTAATGATAATCCACCCGTTGTTAACCAGCAAGCCTTCAACGTTAACCAAACAGTCTATACATTAGCCAATAGCATAGATATGCAATGGTTAGAAAATGCCTATAAAGACCCAGTCACAGGTAACGAAATAGGGCCTTCTAGATTTACCGACCGAACTAATCCTTACTGGGCGATTAATGAACGTTTTGAAACGCAAAAACGCGATCGTTTATTTGGAAATGTTTCCATGCGCTACCAATTTACACCATGGTTATGGGCCCAAGGACGCGTAGGGCAAGACTTTTTTACCAATGTACGACATGCAAACCGACCAACAGGAACGGCTATGTTGCCGGTTGCACCTACAGGCTTTAACGGAAATTACTTTCAGAATACGAGTACTTTCAGGGAACGCAATATCGATTTTTTGATAGGAATAAATCATGAGATCGGTTTATGGGGAGTTGACGCTACTTTTGGTGCCAATTCAATGGATCAGAAATCCGAAAGAATGGGAACTTCTGTTACTAACTTCTTTATACGAGATTTATACACGGTAGATAATGGGCAGATAAAAAATCCCATTTATGTTTTCTCTCATAAAAGGGTGAATTCTGTATTTGGCACTGTAGACTTCTCTTTCAACGAATTTTTGTTTTTGAATTTAACAGGCAGGAACGATTGGTTCTCGACATTAAATCCTGCTTCTAATAGTGCTTTTTACCCATCTGCAAGTACTAGTTTTGTGTTCAGTCAAATTTGGAAATCAAAACCTAGTTGGTTGGATTTTGGTAAAATAAGAGCCTCTTATGCGGAAGTTGGTGGAGACACAGATCCTTATACAAATGCGCTGTACTATAACATTGAAAATAACTTATTTAATGGTGTGCCACTGGGTATTATTACTTCTGCTATCAGTCCGAATGCAAATTTAAGACCACTTACCGTAAAGGAAACGGAATTGGGTATTGACTTTAAGTTGTTTAATAATCGTTTAGCGGTTGATGTAGCAGCTTATAATAAAATAACAGAAGACGAAATTTTAAATGTAGATATTTCAAATGCTTCGGGTTACGGTCAGACATTGGTAAATGTAGGCAAGTTGAGAAACAGGGGTATTGAAGCATCAATAAGTATCACTCCAATTAGAAATGAGCACATTAAATGGGAATCTGTTATAAATTATGCGTATAACAAAACCAAAGTACTTCAGTTGGCAGATAATCAAACCCGTTTTGATGTAGGAACAGGCGAATACATTGGTATCGTTTCACATGAAGTAGGACTTCCAATGGCTTCCCTCCGAGGAGTGGATTACTTACGGAACGCCGATGGTGAAATTATTACTTCAAATGGTTTATTCTTGCCTGGCAATATTGTCACTTACGGCAGTGCTATACCGCCACATACCGGTGGATGGTTAAATACGTTAACCTATAAGGGCGTCCGTTTTTTTGTGCAAGTAGATTTTAAAGCGGGGCATAAAATGATTTCCAACTCTAACTTTAATTGGACGCGTCATGGATTGCATAAAAATAGCTTAGTAGGCCGCGAAGGTGGAGTGATATTTGATGGTGTAAATAGTGATGGTTCCCCCAATGCTACTCCAGTGGAAGCAGAACTGTTTTATAGCCAATATCGTTCGGGAAATATTGCAACACCTTTCGTTTATGATGCAAGCTTCATTCGGGCACGCACAATATCCTTGGGTTATGATCTTAGTAAATTCCTGAAGAACACCTTCATTAAATCTTTAAATGCGAATCTCTTTGTTAATAACCCATTTATTATTAGTAAAAAGGTAGATAATCTAGATCCTGAGACACAATATTCGGCATCAGATCTGAATGCCGGTTTGGAAACGCATGCGCTACCTACCACTAGAACGTACGGGTTGAATCTCAATGTTAATTTTTAATAATCATTCTAACATGAAAAAGATATTAATGTTTTTCCTGATTGCAACACTGTTATGTATGAGTAGTGCCTGCGACAAAGACTTTAAAGAAATTAATATAAATCCCTCTTTAGCGAATGATCTGGAGCCCGCTTATCTGTTCTCAAATGCCCAACGTTTATCGGCGATTGCCGCTTATCACTATCAGGGTGAAATCGTGCAACAGATTAACACTCCTTATGGAGGACTTTTAGCTGCTGGAAATCGAAACATCATCAATGATCAACATGCAAGTGAGGCGTTTAATACCATTTATACAGGCCCTATTAGATACTTAACCGAAGTAATAAGCAAAACTTCAGAAAATCCTGACCAAAGCAATTTATATAATATGGCCCGCATTTGGAAAGCGTATTGTTTTCAACTGTTGGTCGATACTTATGGTGACGTTCCGTACACGGAAGCTGGTTTAGGCTATATGGAGTCGGATTACTTGCCTAAATACGACGCCGCGGCGGATATCTATGAAGGTATTATTCGTGAATATACAGAAGCAACAGATGCACTGGATCCTACCAAAGCGTCTATTGGATCTGCTGATTTGTTTTATGGAGGAACAATCGACCGTTGGAAAAAATTGGGTAATTCGCTCTTACTGCGTGCTGGAATGCGGTTTACGAAAACAAATGAAGAAAAGGCAAGAACATTGGTGACGCTGGCAATAAGCCCAGCTAGAGGTGGTGTAATGACCTCTAACGAAGACAATGCGCTTATTCAATTTAATGCGGTTTATACAAACGGTACTTCCAATGCGTTATTGGGAGGCGAACGGGCGAACTATTATGTTGGAAGCCCCTTTATAGATTTTTTAAAAAATAATAATGATCCTAGATTACGCTACATCGCGGTAAAGTATGAGGTGCCAGCTAATCCGCTGGCAACCGCCGGTAGTGCCAACACAAGTCCTACAGAGCAACAAGGTATGCCGTACGGATACGACGAAAGTTCGATTGCGTCCGCACCGAATTACCCAGGTAAGATAGGTGCCGCTTGGAAATATTCTCAATTTAACAGAGCAACGGTTATGCGCATAGATGCTCCTGAATACCTGGTTACCTTCTCCCAAACACAGTTGCTGCTCGCTGAAGCAGTCTTTAGAGGGTATATCAATAATGGGGTTGCTAAAGAATATTATGAAAGTGGAATAAGGGCACATATGGAACAAACGGCACTTTATGGTTCGCTTAATATTAGTGCAGCTGAGAAAGAGAATTACCTGAATGAAGCGAACATTTCTTTTACGCCCGAAAGTGCTCTGCGGCAGATCAATGAGCAATATTGGGTGAGTTCTTTCAGAAGCTGGTCGGAAGCATGGGCAAATTTTAGAAGAAGTAATTATCCGCAACTTGAACCGGTAAACTTCCCTTCTCAAGATCCCTCCATAGCTAGCGCTGGTGGATTTATTAAACGATTGGTGTATCCGTTGCGAGAGATTTCGGTAAATAGTGCAAATGTGCAGGAAGCGATTGGCCGAATGGGTGGAAATAGTTTAGGAACCAGTGTTTTTTGGGATAGAACTAACTAATTGAATGCTGTCTATAAAAGTGTAAAACCAAAAGCCTCTAACGGTCAATACGTGCCGTTTGAAATGAATATTTACGAAAAAAATTATTTAAAAGATGAAAAATACCATTCAAGAAATCAAAGAACAAACAATTATCGCTGAACGCGAGCAAAGGCAAAAAGCATTGGTAGAAAGTAAAATGCCTTCTACAGAAGAACCACGGAGAAACTTTCTAAAAAAGATGGCATTAGGAGGGCTCGCTTTAGGTGGTTTGACGGCCTTACCTATTGAAGACGCGTTGGCGCATACCACATCGAGAGTAAACAGAAATTCAGCACCGTCCGATTTAAAGATAACTGATTTACGTTATTGTGTTACGCGCGTAATGGGACGGACAGCGATCATAAGGATCGATACGAATCAAGGGATCTATGGCTTAGGAGAAGTACGTGACGGAGCTGATGAACGCTACGCTTTGTTTTTGAAAAGCAGGATAATAGGCGAAAATCCTTGTAATGTGGAAAAAATATTTCGAATGATAAGGCAATTTGGTGGGGACGCCAGGCAGGCAGGTGGTGTTTGTGCGATAGAAATGGCCCTCTGGGATATTTGTGGAAAAGCATACAACGTTCCTGCTTGGCAACTTTTAGGAGGATTATACCGAGACAAAGTACGCTTGTATGCGGATACGCCTGAAGCCAATTCGGTAGAAGAGCAAAAAAAATTAATTCAATACCGCATCCAAGAACAAGGTTACACCTGGTTAAAAATGGATGTTTCTATCGGAGAACTTAGGGGTAAGCCCGACACAACAGTAAATTCAAAGTTTTGGGAGAACGATCAGGGGAGACTTGCACAATGGGGCGACAATAACTATATGGCCTACGCTAACCGCATGCACCCCTTCACGCAAATTCAAATAACGGATAAAGGTTTAGAAGAGCTAGCACAAGTCGTTGAGCATGTGAGAGGAATGGTGGGCTACGATATTCCTATTTCAACAGATCATTATGGGCACTTCGACTTAAACAATGGTATACGCCTAGGAAAGGCACTTGAAAAATATCGTTTGGCGTGGCTGGAAGATGTTGTCCCTTGGCAATATACAGAACAATGGAAAACAATCACCGAAGCAATAGAAACGCCAACAATCACTGGAGAGGATATATATCTATTGAATAATTTTAAAGATTTGATCCATAACCGCGCGGTAGATTTAATACATCCTGATCTGTCTTCATCAGGCGGGCTTTTAGAGACAAAAAGAATTGGCGACTACGCACAGGAATTTGGTATAGGCATGGCTATGCATCAAGCTGGAACACCTGTTTCTTTTATGGCGAATGTTCACTGTGCTGCTGCAACTGAAAATTTTCTGGCACTCGAACACCATTCTGTTGATGTTCCTTGGTGGGAAGATTTGGTAAAAACAACCGATGGAAGGAAACTTATCGAAAAGGGGTATGCTACGGTTCCGTTGACTGCCCCCGGACTTGGCATTGAACTAAATGACGAAGTGGTGAAAGAACATCTAATTGAAAAAGATAAATCCTACTTTGAGCCAACTCCACAATGGAACGATACGAGATCTCATGATCGCACTTGGAGTTAGTGGTTTGTTTGTTATTAAATAACTAAATAGATAAGTTGTTGAGTGGTTAAGTAGTTAAATAGGGCTACGAACTACTCAACTACTCAACGCTTCAACAAAATACGTAATAAAAAATAAATATGTTTTAGGGAATTTTTGGGATTTTATTGTCTTTATAATAGAAGGTGTTAATAAGAGAGGCAAAGATACTTTCTGAATTTTATGAATGATAATAGAATCATAGTGCTGTTAACTCGTAAAATAACGGGTGAAATTAACGAGATTGAACTTGAAGAATTAACTAATTTATTGGCAGAGAATCCCGATGCATTATACTATGAGGAATTTGTAAAGGAACTATGGCAGAAGAATGAAAATAACGACAAAGATCTTCGTGCTTTTTATGACAGACATAAAACTAGACATTTAGAGAAACTGGACTTTAATAGGAGTGTTGACCTGTCTATGGAACATAGCTCGAAAAGAGAGAAAAAGTCCTTGTTCAGGAATAAAACACTCCTATATGGAGCTGTGGCGGCTGTTTTGTGTGTTATTAGTTTTAGCATTTTTTTTAACAGGTATATCTATGAGAAAAATTCAGAAAATAGAATCGAAATTGTAGCGGAAAAGGGAGTACGAAAACAATTGTTATTACCAGACGGTACTAAAGTTTGGTTGAATGCAGATAGTCGATTATCTTATAATAATTTCACAGAGGACACGGAAATACGTTTAGTAAATTTAGCTGGAGAAGCTTATTTTGATGTAGCAAAAGATAAAAATAGACCCTTTATTATACAGACCGCAAAAATTTCTATAAGAGTGCTAGGTACCGCCTTTAATGTAAAGGCATATCCTAATGAACCAAAAACAGAAACAACACTCATTAGAGGTGCAATTGAACTAAGTGTAAATGAAAGGCCTGAAGAGAAAATTTTATTAAAGCCAAGCGAAAAAATTGCTGTAATTGATTCCAAGATGCTGCCGACAGAAGACGAGATGTTACCGAGTAGCTTAATTCTTACAATCGGGAGTTTGTCAAAAATACATGTAGACAATAAGGAATACATACAAGAAACCTCATGGATTACGGATAAACTTGTGTTCAAAGATGAAACAATGGAAGAACTGATTCCTAAGCTCGAAAGATGGTACAACGTAAATATTAATTTAGAAAGCCCAAAAATAAAGCGTTATCGATATACTGCCACTATTACGGAAGAGAATATTAATGAGGTACTAAATGCTATGCAACTAATCAAACCTTTTAATTTTAAAATTGAGCGCAATGACATAACTATTTATTAGCATGATGGGTCTAAGGCGTGCGCCAACGCTCCTTATTCAAAAATCATCAACTGTAGTTAAATCTACTCTTATTCAGATCTTTTAACAATAATTACCTAATTATGAAAAATAAAGAACTAAACGAAAAAGTTTTTTATGCATATTCTTTTGTCTATTTGCTAGCAAAAAGAAACCTCTTTTTTCTTAAATATGGCTTTCTTTTATTCATTACTTTTTCAGCATCTGCTGAGGTACGTCCTATTAATGAAAAGATTGATTTAACGGCACGAAATGTGAAACTTAAAGCCCTATTTCCTGTTTTAGAGCAACGTGGTAAGATAAGACTAATGTATAGTGAAGAAAATGCAACGCTCGATCAACTCGTCAGCATCGATGTGAAGGGGATGCCTGTTCTAGAGGTTTTAAATATATTATTTTCTCATACTGATCTGGAATATAAGAGACTCGAAAATGATCTTATAGTAATCAAGAAAAAAAGTAAACAGCAAGCTATTGAAGTAAAGGGAAAAGTCAGTGATGAAGGCGGGCTGCCTTTGGCAGGAGTAAGCGTCATAGTAAAAGGTACCGGAAAAGGAACAAGCTCCAATGAAAATGGAGAATTTATAGTAAAGGCTCCGGAAAATGCCTTATTGGTTTTTTCTTATCTAGGTTATCTTTCACAAGAGCTTGCTATAAATTCACGCCGATCGATTAATGTTACTTTAACAGCAGAGGCCGAATCACTGGGAGAAGTTGTAGTAACGGCATTAGGAATTAATAGGGCAAAAAAATCGCTCAGTTATGCGGTTACGCAAATTGGTGGAGACCAGGTAACGAAGGCGCGCGAAATTAATCTTGGTAATGCATTAACAGGTAGGGTAGCCGGACTAAATGCAACGGGCACATCTACTGGTCCTGGTGGATCCAGCCGGATTGTCATCAGAGGTAATGGATCGCTTAATGGGGATAATCAACCGCTAATTGTTGTTAATGGCATTCCAATAGATAATTCCAATCAAGGAGCAGCGGGCTCGTATGGCGGGATGGATCGTGGCAATGGTCTTTCCAGTATCAACCCAGATGATATCGAATCTATTTCCGTATTAAAGGGCGGAACTGCGGCAGCTCTGTATGGGTCTCGAGCTGCAAATGGTGTGATTTTAATAACAACAAAGTCAGGCAAAGGGCAGCAAGGTATGGGGGTTGAGTATAATACCACACTTACCATGGAAACGCCTCGCAACTTGTTGGATTGGCAATATGAGTACGGTGCCGGATCACAGGGTGCGAAACCAACTTCACAGGCAGAAGCAATTGCTTTTGGTAGAATGTCGTGGGGGGCAAAATTAGATGGGTCGATGGTGATGCAGCCGAATGGCGAAGAAGCACCTTATGTCGCGCAACGAGATAATATAAAAAATTTCTATAATACGGGCAGCACCTTTAACAATACGGTGTCGCTCAGCGGCGGTGGTGAAACAGCTAGTTTTAGGTTTGCTGCAGCGAACCTCGATAATAAAGGTATTGTACCTAACAACTCCTTGAATATTAAAACGTTTAATTTAAGTGCCAATGCTACCTTGGCAAAGAAGATCATTTTTGAAGGAAAGGCGCAATATAGCATTGAAAAAAATAATAATAGACCTTTTACCGCTGACTTTCAGAAGAATCCGAATGCAGGCACACAGATAATAGCAAATAGTATCGATGTACGAACACTGGCGCCAGGCTATGATGCAAATGGTAACGAAATGGTCTGGAGTGATTATATCTATGCCACCAATCCTTATTTTGCCGTAAATAAAATGACAAATGGAGATACAAGGAACAGGTTTATCGGTATGTTCTCCACAAGATATGACATAACTAATTATCTATACGCGAGAGGCCGTGTTGGAATAGATCAATATAATTTTGATGCCTTTGATTTATCTGAACCTTCTGGAACTGCTTTTAATAACCGGGGGCAAATGAACACGGATCAAAACTATAAGCAAGAAGTGAACGCGGAAGCTATTTTAGGTTTTGATAAAGCAATAGGAGACTTTTCAATTAATGCCTTAGTGGGGGGAAATCAAATGCGAAATACAACAAAAGGCGTACAACTAACCAGTGGACAGTTTAATGTTCCTTTTCAATATTTTATTGGTAATGGCAGTGCACAAAATTTTACGATAAACTATGGGAAATTTGCCATTAATTCCATTTTTGCTTCCGCTGATATTGGCTATAAATCCTATTTATACTTAACGCTGTCGGCCCGTAAGGACTGGTTTTCAACGCTTCCAATAGAACAAAATAGTTTGCTTTACCCATCTGCAGGACTAAGTTTTGTTGTATCAGAAGCCTGGAAAGATAAGCCTTCTTGGTTAGATTACCTTAAAACGAGGGCTTCTTGGGCGCAGGTAGGAGGAGGAGCTCCTGCTCCTTATAGCTTGGACCTTACCTATATGAATCAGCCCCAACAATATATAACAGGTGCCACTCTAATGACCGTAAACAGCAATACTATCCCGAATAAGTTAAAACCATATACTTCTACCACCTCTGAAGCTGGAGTTGAAGCGCGAATTTTTAACAGTAAACTAGGCGTAGATCTTACCCTGTATGATAGAACAACTACTAATGACATAGTAAATGCTTCTGTGCCTTATAGCTCAGGATACCAAAATGTCGCCCTTAATGTTGGAAAAATCCGTAATAGAGGCGTTGAGTTATTGCTTAGCGGAACACCATTGAATACTGGAGGATTTAATTGGGATATCGCCTATAACATGGCCTACAACAAGAATACAGTTTTAAAAATTTCAGATGATCTGCAGTCAATTCAATTGCCCGGTGCGACTACCAGAACATTAAATGGAGGCATCTACCATTTCGAAGGACAGCCATTTGGTATGATTGCGGGGAATAGGGCTGCACGAAATGAAGATGGGCAGATTATCTATAATAGTGCTACCGGCATTCCAATTCAAGGACCCTTGGAAATACTAGGCAAGGGAGTTCCTCCCCTAACAATGGGAATAAGTAACACTTTTAACTATAAAAATTTCAGCTTAAATGTATTGATCGATGGCAAGTTTGGTGCAAAAGTATACGCTGCAACAAATGCTTACGGTACACAATTTGGTCTGGATAAACGTACGGTAAATAATAACATACGTGAAACGGGTATTCAATTATCAGGTGTGAATCAAGCTAATGAACCTTATACGGGAAATGTTTCTGCACAGACTTACTATTCAACCATATGGGCCACTTTAACAGACGAATTTGTGACTAGTGCGGATTTTGTTAAACTGCGTTCTGTTACACTTGGATATTCTTTGCCCAATAGTCTTTTACAAAGAACCCCTTTTGAGGCGTTAACCCTGTCATTTGTCGCCAGAAACCTGTTTTTCTTATATAAAAAGGCTCAAAACATCGATCCTGAAGCGAGCTACAATAGCGGTAATGCCCAAGGTTTGGAAAACTTCGGTTTGCCAACAGTTCGTAGTTATGGTTTAAATCTGTCGGTTAAATTTTAAAGATGTTTTTATAGTAGAATGAATATTATGAACAAAAATGGGATTTTTTATAAAAAAGCATTAATTGCAAGTGCTTCTATATTGATAGCTTTTTCTTCCTGTGACAAAGGCTTTGAGGAAATGAATACTAATCCAAATGCCTTTACAGAACCTGTTTTGGGAAATCTATTTACAACAAGTATTATTAGAACTGCTGGAACCGGAACGGCAGATCGTAATAGAACCAATATAAAATATTTTGCTGGTACCATGCAGTATATGGCCTCGCTAGGACTCAATTGGTCTGGGGATAAAAATTACGAGAATAATCAGTTTGGCGATCTATTTGAAACCATTTATAATGTTCATCTGAAAGAGCTGCAGCAAATTATCGCTGCTACTGAGGGTAATGCCGATTTGATGAATCAATTTGCAATTGCGAGTATTTGGCGCGTTTTTATACTACATCGCGCAACTGATATTTATGGTGACGTTCCCTACACAGAAGCGGGCGCTGGGTATATCAGTAGTACGTTTAAACCTAAATATGATAAGCAGTCTACTATTTATCCGATGATGCTTGAGCAGTTAGAAACTGCTATCAAACAGTTAGATGCAAACAAATCAACCTTCGGAACTAATGACGTACTGTATCAGGGGAATATTGACAAATGGAAGACTTTTGCGTACTCACTGATGTTGCGTTTAGGGATGCGTTTGAGCAATGTGAGTCCCGATTTGGCTAAGAATTGGGTGGAAAAAGCAATAGCCGGTGGAGTTATGCAAAGCAACGCGGATATAGCCAAGGTAAATCACGTTGCAGGGAATGGCAATACACAAAACTGGGATTCTTTTGAGTTAAAAAGAGAAAGCTTTCCGGAATCCAATGCAGGAAAAGGACCTGTTAAATTGAGTAAAACGCTCATTGATGCACTTATAGAACGCAATGATCCGAGGTTGCCATTTTATGCAACTTTATGGGAAGGAAACATACTATCACAACAACAGGCAAAATTACCTACTACTACCGCTCCTTCCATCCAGCAGGGACTCCCGAATGGATTCGATGCAACAACTATTAAACAAGTGATTCCGAATTTTAGTAATAATATGCTTGCAGCACTTTCGGAGCCAAATACAGGAACGGTGGCGAGCTTGAATGCACCTACTATTATATTAAGTTATTCGGAAGTTGAATTCTTACTGGCAGAAGCCGCGTTAAGAGGGTGGGGGCCGGGCACCCCTAGTGAACACTACAATAATGCTATTAGAGCGAACATGCAATCAACGAGCCTATTTCCGGTGGTTACACTTTCCGGTGGCGAAAGTATCATGAAAGAAGAAGTTATAGAATCTTATTTAACTGCACACGCGCTTAATTCAAGTGCTCCTTTCGAACAACAGATGGAGCAGATTTACACACAGTTTTGGCTAGCACATTTTATGTATTTTGATAATTTTGAAGCGTTCTCAACTTGGAGAAGAACAGGATATCCAATTCTCAATGCGCCAAACTTTCCCGGAAATTTTACAGGTGGAAAACACTTATTACGCTTGCGTTACCCAGTTTCGGAAGCTACTTTGAATAAGGCAAATTATGAAGAGGCCGTCAGTAATCAGGGACCTGATCTGTATACTACGGCCGTGTGGTGGGATAAGTAATTAAAACGAGTTTAATAAATTTCTTTAATAAAAATTATGAAAGATAACCGCCGAAATTTTATTAAAAAAGGAGCATCATTAGCCGCTGCGTTGTCCATAGGTAATTTAAATATTGATGCCTATGAAACATCTATCAAAAATGCCACACAGCTCAATAGCTTTGCAAAAGATGGAGGAATGGAAATGAGCAATGCTTACTTTTCAGGTATTGATGCCAATAAGCAATTAATTGCTTTAGCCAAGCAAATGGATGCACTGGGGGCAGTAGCAGGTATAAATCCACAGCTTGCCGGCTTAACAAATATAAACCCCTGGAAATATGAAGCTATAATAGGTGTAAAAGAAGCATGGAAAAAGCAAGGTCTAAAGTTTAACGTGGTGGAGGGGCCTCCGTCTTTAGGTGAAAAGACTAAATTAGGTCTAGCAGGCAAGGATGAAGAGATAGAGAACTTTATTTCCTTCATGAAAAACCTAAAGAAAGCGGGCATCGATGTGATCTGTTATAATTGGATGCCGGTTATCAGCTGGGCGCGCACGAGTATGGATAGACCTGGAAGAGGCGGGGCATTGGTAACCGCATTTGATTATGAGGACATAAAAAACAAACCTTTAACAAAATATGGAGAAGTGCCACCTGAAGCGATGTGGAAAAACCTGGAATATTTTTTAAAAGCAGTGGTACCTGAAGCAGAGAAAATTGAAATGAAATTGGCATTACATCCAGATGATCCGCAAGTATCTAGTATTCAGGGCATTTCTCG
>DATMSZ010000154.1:0-5216 GCA_035565175.1 Pseudosphingobacterium sp. | reverse complement strand
ATCTGGAAGACCATCTGTAAATTCTAAACGGCTGTTTGATAATGTAGGGGGATTATCCAAAAGGATGTTTCTTTTAAAATAAAAACCAGCCTTTTCGGGATAACTGGCTAAATAAGTACTATCGTACTTTATCGGATCTGGGTTTCCCTTATTAGATTGATTAGAAATAAACGTCCCCTTATTCGGTATAATCGCTGTCCAGCCTTGCGTATATAATTCTTCGTAAGCAGCAATTATTGTTTTACGGTGTATTCCTAATTCCTCACTTAATGATCGTGTGCCAGGGAGTTGTATGTCTGTCACTAACACGCCCC
This sequence comes from Pseudosphingobacterium sp., assembly GCA_035565175.1. Taxonomy (GTDB): domain Bacteria; phylum Bacteroidota; class Bacteroidia; order Sphingobacteriales; family Sphingobacteriaceae; genus Olivibacter. Next base: position 4,902 of record DATMSZ010000154.1, on the reverse strand, counting down.
TTTGTATAGCGTTAATCAATTGCCTTGCAATCTGAAGATATAAGGGGGTACTACTTTGCTTGTTTAAAACAATTAAACTTTTAAAAGGGATTTTTACCGGACTACTCATTAAGTGAAAACTGGACTATATATATCGTCCGGCAAGATACTATTTTTGGCCCATAAGACTAAAAAAATAATCAGGTATGTGTACAGTTCAACATAAAAGTGAAGAGAAACTTCGTTTACTATTTAAAGACATTGTAGCAGATAATAAAGTACACGCTAAATTTTTAAATACATTGTCTTTATTAGAGAATACTGGAGCACGAAAAATTTCTGCTTCAGAGGATTTGGAGGCGGTAACATTGATGATGTTAAAGCATGCCGCTGAAGAACACAGGCATGCATTTTATTTAAAAAAACAAATTCAAAAACTACCCGTTGATTCGTGTTACACTTATAACAAGGAGGACCTTTTGGCTCCTCGATCAAGTTTACAATATTTAAATAGACTCGATGTATATACGAGTAAATATTTAAAAAGGACATTAAACTTGTCGGGCAGTAAACTTCGGTTTGCTGCTTATTTACTAGTAACCTATGCAATAGAGTTGAGAGCCGATCAATTGTACCCTATTTATCAGGAGGCTCTGCATGCCGCTTTGAGCAAAGTGAGCGTGAAGTCAATTATTTTTGAAGAACAAGGGCATTTAGAAGAGATGATATTACAGTTAAAGGAGTTTTCATCGGATTGGCAAGGCCATGCTAAACAGATTCAAAAGATCGAAGAGGAACTTTTTTATCAATGGGTAAACCATCTAAACGTTTCTATACATGATCGAAATTAATACGCTTATGGAGACGATGGTCAGACAACGTGAAATGATTGGCTCATCTAGACAGTTGGTGCTTCACCCAAATTTAATAGATTTTTCTTCTAATGATTATTTTGGATGGGCGCGGTCTTCCGAAATGAAAGCCTACCTACAGTCTATAACCAGCGAAAACACACATTTAACTGTAGGTGCCACCGGATCTAGACTACTTACCGGAAACAGCGAGCTAGCGTTGGAAGTTGAAGATGAAATTGCTCAATATCATGAAGCTGAATCTGCGCTGCTGATGTCATCTGGTTATTTAGCAAATCAGGGATTGCTATCTGCTTTGGGAACAAAGGGAAGTAATATTATTCGGGATGAATATGCGCACGCCTCTCTTATTGATGGCTGTCGACTAAGTTTTGCCCGACATCTACATTTTAAGCACAATGACTTAACTGATCTCGAGTTTAAATTGGCGCAATGTAAGGGCTTATGTTACGTGGTGGTAGAAAGTCTTTACTCCATGGATGGTGATTTCGCTCCATTGACTGAATTGGTTTATCTCTGTAAGCAGAAGGGTGCTTTGCTTATTGTTGATGAAGCACACGCCTTAGGTGTGTATGGCGCAGGGCTAGTTCAATCCCAGTGTTTACAGGGTAGTGTATTTGCGCGAATAATAACTTTTGGTAAGGCCTTAGGAGGTCAAGGCGCTGCTATATTAGGAAGCTACCACCTGAAAAAATTCTTGATTAATTTTTGTCGCCCTTTGATTTTTAGCACCGCCATGTCATGCCCACAACTGTTTGTTATAAAAGCAGGATACTACCTTTTAAAGAAAGACAGGAAAATAGCGGGGGTGCTTCAGCAAAAATGCGCTTTGTTTGCTAAAGAAATGAAGTTAGTGCAACGAAATACCCTTTTTAGTCCCATACAAGCTATTAAAATAGCAGGAAATGTGGCCGTTGATCACGCAGCCACCGTCTTAATAAAGGCAGGTTTTGACGTCCGACCAATAAAGAGCCCCAGTGTTCCTAAAGGTGGGGAACGTTTAAGAATATGCATACATGCATTTAATACGGATGAAGAAATCATAGACCTAACGAGGCTTCTACAATCAATTTTATGAAAGTAGCTACGCGAGAAAAAAATAGCATAAAACCTTTATTTGTCACAGGTATTGGCACAGGGGTGGGAAAGACCATCGTCTCGGCAATTATCACAGAACAGTTACGGGGAGATTATTGGAAGCCGGTGCAGGCGGGCGATTTAGACAATAGCGACAGCGACCGTGTGAAATCGTTAATTTCCAACAGTTCTTCGCGAATCCATCCTGAGCAGTTCAGATTGAAACTAGCAGCCTCACCAGATAAAGCGGCAGCCTTGGAGGGAATAACGATTAAACGAGAACAGTTTGTTATTCCGAAAACAACCAACCGCCTTATTATTGAAGGAGCCGGTGGTTTAGTGGTACCCTTGTCAGCGAACTTTTTCATGATAGATCTTATAAAGCTAGTAAACGCTGAAGTGGTATTAGTTGTTAGAAACTATTTAGGATGCATAAACCATACGCTCTTATCGTATGAGTTACTACGCATGAAAGGATGCACAATAAAAGGACTGGTTTTTAACGGTGTCATGGACGAAGCTAGTAAGCTGGCCATCTGCAATTATGTGCCTGATGAAGTTAAATTATATTGTGTACCAGAAATAACTCCCATTACGAAACAGGCGATTAGCCAATTGAAAACACTCTTTTAGTCATAAATTAACATGATGATGAATAACAATGAACAGATCCGTAATGATTGGTCAATAGAAGAAATAAAGCTATTGTACCATGAACCCCTATTAGAGTTGGTTTATAAAGCCGCAACTATTCATAGAACGTGGCATAGTCCATCAACAATACAAGTTTGTACCCTGCTTTCTATAAAGACTGGAGGTTGCACTGAAGATTGCGCTTACTGTGGGCAAGCAGCTCGTTATCATACCAATATAAAAGTGAAAGCGCTAATGGATAAAGAAGAAGTACTTTCCGTTGCGGCGCGTGCAAAAGCATCAGGATCATCCCGTTTTTGTATGGCAGCCGCCTGGCGCGAGGTACGTGATAACAAAGACTTTGAACGTGTGCTGGAAATGGTGAAAGGAGTGAATGCGTTAGGCTTAGAGGTCTGTTGTACATTAGGAATGTTAACAGAAACACAAGCTGAGCGATTACAAGAGGCTGGACTATATGCATATAACCATAATTTAGATTCATCTGAAAATTATTACGATGAAATTGTCAGTACCCGAACGTACGGCGATCGCTTAAATACACTGAATTATGTTCGTAAAGCCGGAATATCGATATGTTGTGGTGGTATAATCGGTTTAGGTGAAACACATGAGGACAGGATAGGGATGTTACATACCTTGTCTAATTTACCACAACATCCCGAGTCTGTGCCTATAAATGCATTGGCGAGAGTGGCTGGTACACCGTTGCAAGACTTAGCTAAGGTAGACGCCTGGGAAATGATTCGAATGATTGCGGTCACAAGGATATTGATGCCTAAGGCAATGGTTAGGCTAAGTGCCGGGAGGTCAGAGATGAGCACCACAGAACAGGCATGGTGTTTTATGGCAGGGGCTAATTCTATTTTTACCAGCGAAAGTGAAGAGCTGCTTGTAACGCCCAATCCCAAACTAGACGAAGATCGCAACATGTTTGAACTGCTAGGTTTGACGCCACTAAGCAATAAGTAATCATTTAACCCATCATTTCTATATGCCAATCAATTTGTCTGAAAGGGATGCTGATGTAATCTGGCATCCATATACGCAAATGAAGAATAGTATGCCTGCTATACCCATTGTAAGAGGAACAGGTGCTTATGTTTATGATGAGGATGGCAGGCGTTATATTGATGCTATTTCCTCCTGGTGGGTAAACATTCATGGGCATGCTCATCCTTACATTGCAAAAAAGGTTTTTGCTCAATTTAAAAAATTAGAGCATATGATTTTTGCCGGTTTTACACATCCTCCTGCCGTAGAGCTTGCTGAGCGATTGCTAAATATACTTCCTTCTTTACAAAAGAAAGTATTTTACTCTGACAATGGCTCTACCGCGGTAGAAGTAGCGCTGAAGATGTGCGTGCAGTACTGGCATAATAAAGGAGCAGCACGCAAAAAAATTATTGCCTTTAAAAATAGCTATCATGGAGACACTTTTGGTGCGATGGCGGTAAGTGGTAGAAGTGTTTGGACAGCCCCCTTTGAGGGGTTAATGTTCGATGTACATTATATCGAAACACCGAACAGAAATAATATTGCACATTTGTTGCAGGAAATAAGTGAAATACATCAGGATGTGGCATGTTTTATTTACGAACCGATTGTTCAAGGGTCGGCAGGTATGTTGAGTTATGAGGCGATCCTTTTAGACGAGCTAATGAGCCATTGCAGAGCGTTAAACGTTTTATTGATACAAGATGAAGTTTTTACCGGGTTCGGAAGAACGGGTAAATTATTTGCTGCTAACCATCTCTCACAACAACCTGATTTTATGTGTTTTTCGAAAGGGCTTACCGGTGGTGCCTTACCCTTGGGAATCACTACCTGCGCACAACATATCTATGACATGTTTCTCTCTGACGATTCGCATAAAACGCTTTTCCATGGGCATTCATTTACGGCTAATCCGCTTTGCTGTACGGCGGCGCTCGCAAGTTTAGACCTGTTACTAACTAAAGAAACACAGCAAAATATACAACGTATTTGTGGGCAGCATAAAAAGTACATGGAAAGCGTAAGGTCGCATTCTAAAATAAAACGAATACGCTGTGTGGGGACAATTTTAGCGTTGGAATGGGAGACGGGGGAAGAAACTTCATATTTTAGTAAAAATAGAGATAAACTATATCAATACTTTATAGATAAGGGCATTATACTCAGACCGCTGGGTAATATTATTTATGTTTTGCCACCTTATTGCATTTCTTATGAGGACCTCAATTATATCTATGATGTTATAAGCGCTGCATTGGATGAAATTTAAAAGAGGCTAAATATTGTAAAACTTTCCGTGAATTATATAAATTCTTCCGCTATCTTT
>DATMSZ010000153.1:0-4128 GCA_035565175.1 Pseudosphingobacterium sp. | reverse complement strand
TCTGCACGACCGTCTGGTGATCAGCTAAGCTATTTGGCTCCGAAAGATTATATTATTGGAGGTATAACGATCAGTGGTACGAAATTTTTGGATAACGATGTGTTGTTAACCATTTCCAAATTATCGGTAGGTGATAGAGTAGAAATTCCGGGTGAAGCCACCTCTAATGCTATTAAAAATTTATGGTCGCAAGGGTTATTTGATAATATAGAGCTTACTGTTGATATGGTGAAGGGAGATTCTATATTTTTAAATATCGATGTGGTAGAAAGACCTCGATTAACACGTATTGATTTAACAGGGCTTAGCAAAAGTCAGACTGAAGAAGTACGTAAACGACTTAATGAAAATACAGGTAAGATTATTAATGAAAACCTGTTGAATACTACTCGAAATACCATCACTCGCTATTTAAGAGAAAAAGGGTTTTTATACCCTGATATTAAGACTTCGCAGGTGAAAGATACCGCGGAAGCAAATAATCAAATACTAAAAGTAGAAATACATAAAAATAAAAAGGTAAAAGCGAAAGAAATTAATTTTACTGGAAACAAAGAATTCTCTGACTATAAAATGCATAAGTACCTGAAGAAGGTAAAGCAAAAGCGTTGGTGGAGATTTTGGGGGCCAGGAAAATTCAATTATGAAAAATATGCAGAAGGGAAGGAAGCGCTAATAACCAAGATGAGAGGTAAGGGTTATCGTGACGCTACCATTGTGAAAGATACGGTTACGCAATTGAACCGTAAAAATGTTAAAGTAGATATAGAAGTCTATGAAGGTCCAAAATACTACTTTGGAAATATTTCATGGTCTGGAAATGCTAAATATGGTGATGAAACCCTAAGTAAAATTTTAGGGATTGAAAAGGGAGAGGTGTTTAGTGAGGAAAAGCTAAATGCGAAGTTGTTAGGACCTTCAAAGAGTGGTGCTGATGTCTCTGCCTATTATATGGATGATGGTTATTTAACGTTTCAAGTGGATCCTGTGCAAACTAAAATTTATGGAGATACGGTGGATTTGGAAATGCGTATGTATGAAGGGCCACAGTATGACGTAAATAGAATCGTTTTAAAAGGTAATGATGTAACCAATGACAAGGTTGTAAGACGTCAGTTACAAACAAAACCAGGGCAAAAATTTTCGAAAACGAATATCATGCGGGATATCAGGGAAATTGCTACACTAGGTAACTTCGATGAATCAAAAACATCTCCGGTACCAAAACCTAATCCTGCCGATGGTACGGTAGATATCGAATATACCGTTGCTGAGAAACCATCAGATCAAGTAGAACTTTCCGGCGGATTTGGTGCGGGGCGTATTATTGGAACATTGGGTTTGACTTTTAACAATTTTTCCACAAAGAATCTGTTCAACAAGAAAGCTTGGAAACCACTTCCAAGAGGTGATGGCCAGAAACTAAGTTTACGCGGACAAACAAGTGGTAAGTCGTATCAGTCGTATAGCTTTTCGTTCTCCGAGCCTTGGCTAGGAGGTAAGAAACCAATTTATTTTGGTGTGAGCGCATTTACTTCTATGTCTGCATATGGAGGCTACGATTATTATACTGGTAGAGAAAATATAACAGAGAGTACGCCGAAGATCCGTATGAACGGGATTACAATTAGTTTAGGTAAGCGTTTGAAATGGCCGGATTATGCCTTCCAATTAAACTATTCGCTTAACTTACAGCAATATAAATTAAGAAATTACGATGCATATTTCTTGTTTAAGAATGGTACCTCTTATAATATTAACTTAACGCAAGAGCTTAGCCGTAATTCACTGAGCGATCCTATCTTTCCAACTTCAGGTTCGAACTTAAAGTTTACGGTGCAGGCAACTCCGCCTTATTCATTGTTTAATAATATAAATTATCCTACTGCACCTGATCATATTCGTTATCGTTGGGTTGAATATCACAAATGGAAATTTGATTCCCAATGGTTCCAGACCGTAGCCGGTAAGTTAGTGTTTAAGGCACAAGCACAGTTTGGTTTTATAGGCTCTTATAGTAAAGTGACCGGGACTTCTGCCTTCGAACGATTTAAATTAGGGGGAGATGGTATGATGGGTTTTGACTTTTTACAGGGTTCTGAAGTAATCGCAATGCGTGGTTATGCCAATGGTTATGTAATTCCTGAAAGTAAAACAAGTACTTCTGATATTAACATAGCTAGAAATTCAGGTAGTCCGATTTATACCCGTTACCAGATGGAGTTACGCTACCCGGTTATGATGAATGAACAGGCAAAAGTGTTTTTATTAGCTTTTGCAGATGCAGGTAATACATGGGACCGTTTCAGAGATTTTAACCCATTCAAAGTGCGCCGTTCAGCAGGTATTGGCGCGCGTATTTTCTTGCCAATATTTGGTTTACTGGGGATAGATTATGGCCATGCTTTCGATCCGATTCCGGGAGTTCAATCAGATCAGTGGCGTCAGCCGTTCACATTCAGTATTATGCAGCAGATGGGTGGATTTTAAATTAGAGAAATTGTTGCATGTAGATACTGCTGAAACCAAAGTAAACGAGATCGTTGACTTAAAAATTAGCTGATATTTAAGCCCTTGTGCATATACCCTATTATAGGAGTGTACAAGATGATGAAAAAGAGATTGCTAAAAAATGTTAAATTTTATAGTTACTACTGGATAATGGTATTATATTTGGCGTATATGAAGCGATTGTGTTTAGATAGTACTAACATTAAACCATTTTGGCAAAAAAAGGTCTTTAAGTTATAAATGAATAGATCATGATGAGCACTAAAAAAATAATATTAACGTTAGCCATTATATTGGTTACAGGAGTATCTGCTTTTGCACAGCGCTTTGCCTATGTAGATAGTGAATATATTTTAAAACATATTCCCGAGTATGTGTCGGCCCAAAAGCAGCTGGAAGATATGTCGGTCAAATGGCAGAAGGAAGTTGACGCCAGATATGGTTCTATCGAGCGGATGTATAAGGCTTACCAGCAAGATCAAGTAATGTTGAGTGAGGAGATGCGGAAAAAACGGGAGGATGAGATTGTTCAAAAAGAGCGTGAAACGAAGGAATTCCAAAAAAAGATATTCGGTTTTGAAGGAGACCTTTATAAAGAGAGGTTGAAATTAGTTAAGCCCATACAGGAGCGTGTTTCGAAGGCCATTCAAGCTGTTGCAGAAAGTCAAAACTTGGATATAGTACTTGATAAGGGAAGTGAAGTTACCTTTCTTTATTCCAATCCGCGCTTAGATAAAAGCAATGATGTGATCACCCGATTAGGATATAAACCAGAAGCACTTGCAAAATAGGGAATACTTGTTTAAAATTGCATCGGCAAAGTAAATCCGCATTTTAGGGGCTAGCCAATTGAAGAAGTATATATAATTAACTTAAACAATGTGAATATGCCCTAATTAGGGCAAGTAAAAACAAATTTAAATCAATGAAACATTTATTAAAGTCGGTTTTAGTAGCTGCGGGATTATTTCTAACCATTGGTTCTGTAAGTGCACAACAGAAAATTGGTCATGTGAATTCTCAAGAAGTTTTATTTTTGATGCCAGAGTACAAGACTGCAAATCAAGCATTAGAAACATTTGTTGGAACAAAACGCACGGAGCTTCAACAAATGGATACAGAGCGCCAGAAAAAAATTACTACTTATCAAGATAAGTATAAAACATTAAGTGAAGCCAATAAGGAAACAGTAGGTAAGGAATTACAGACTATGCAAACGGAGATCCAACAAATGGAAGGACGTATGGGTGAAGTGCAACAAAAAGCTGAACAAGAAATAGCTGCTAAAAGAGAAGAGGTTTTTCAACCTGTCTTTGAAAAGGCAGAGAAAGCTATCCAAGCTGTTGCTAAAGAGAAGGGTTATGCATATGTGTTAGACATATCTCAACAAACAGTACTTTATTTTGATGGTGGTGAGGATATCGGCGCTGCGGTTAAAACCAAATTAGGTATTGATCCAAATGCCAAACCAACACCTCCAGCGGCGGGAGCTACTGCGCCTGGGGCAACAACGCCAGCAACGAAATAAAAATCGTTAGCAAAAAATGTTAAACCGTTTCCACATGTGGAAACGGTTTTTTTATGCCTTTCCATGGTCTCATGCAGGTTTTTTAAATC
>DATMSZ010000152.1:0-4551 GCA_035565175.1 Pseudosphingobacterium sp. | reverse complement strand
AATCTTTCTTTGGTTTGGCTTTTTATTATCAATTTTAAAGTAACAGCAATGAAAGTGTTAATCGTCGAAGATGAAAAGACCTTAGCATATGAAATAGCAGACTTTCTAAAGAAAGCTTTTTATCTCTGTGACTTTGCCCATTCTTTTAAAGAAGCATTGGAAAAAATCGTCTTGAATGGGTACGATTTTATATTAATAGATTTGGGATTGCCCGATGGCAACGGACTCGATATTTTACAACAAGCAAAAGAAAATAATCCAGAAGCAGCATTTATTATTATAACTGCACGAGGTAATTTAGAAGACAGAATTATTGGATTAGATTTAGGGGCAGACGATTACTTAGCAAAACCGTTCTATCTGTTAGAACTTCAATCTCGCATGCAGGCAATTGCTAGAAGAAAATTCAATATTAAAGAAGAATTGCTAACGCTCGGCGATTTTAAGGTAGATTTACAAAAAAGAATGCTTTTGTGTCAGGAGGAACGGATTGAGCTCTCGAGAAAGGAGTTTGATTTATTAAGTTACTTATTGCTGCATAAAAACAGGGTGCTTACGCGCATGCAGCTAAGTGAGCATATATGGGGTAATTACTCGGTGGATGACTATGACTCAAACTATATAGATGCTCACATTAAAAATATCAGAAAAAAGCTAAATGCTTGGGCAAGTACAGAGTGGTTAGAAACCGTAAGAGGCGTCGGCTATAGAATTAAGAAATAAATTGAAATTATTAACTAAACTCATATTATTCATCAGCGGATCAAAACTGGTCATTGCCCTTATTTTTATTCTTATCTTACCCTTTTTAGTAGATAAAATTGCATCTGAATATACGAATTTCATCCTACAACAGCAGAAAGAGGAAGTCTTAAAAGTTATCAAACAAAACGGCCTTGCCTATTACTTTCAAGGTGATAACGAATATGGAAGTTATACGATGTTGAAAGAAGAATACATTGCCCTGGAACCAACAGCAGAGAATTCTTTGATTGACACGATTAAAAATGCCAAACGAGTGATAGAAAATGATACGTTAAATTATCGGGTTCTCAGCTATACTTTTAAAAACGCCAATAAAAATTATCTATTGGAAATAGGAAAAACTACCTCCAGTATCAATCAATATAATAAACCATTACAGCGGTTCACTTTATACTTACTCATTTCGTTAATAGCAATAACTTTAATAGCAGACCTAACCTTTATACGCTTGCTCATTAGCCCTCTTAACAAAATCATAAAAGCCAGATTACTTAATCGCAAATTTCCGTTTAAAGATAAGCATGTCAGAGTAAAAACAAACACAACTGATTTTAGATACCTAGATGAATCATTAACCATCCTTATGAGGCAAGTTAATGACGCTTTTGAAAAAGAAAAGGAGTTCACCGCCAATGCATCACATGAGTTAATGACACCTATTAGTATACTTCAAAGCAAAATGGAAAACCTATTACGAGACGAAGAATTAAATGAAAAAGTAGCGTTTCGTGTTGTGGAGATGATGAAAACCTTAGACCGTCTGAAAAAAATTTCGAGCTCATTGCTACTTATTTCTCGCATAGACAATGAGCAGTTTATAAAAAAAGACATTATCGTCCCCACTCAAATCTTCGGCGAGATTATCGAGGAAATAGAACACCGTTTAGCCGAGAAAAATATAACGATAGTTACTCATGTTTCTAAAAACACAAGAATTCAACACGTTAATAAAGATTTACTTTTTCATCTATTTTATAATCTTATTAATAATGCGATAAAATTTAATATCCAAAATGGAAAGATTGAAATAACCGCCAAACATCTCCCTTCAGATCGCTATGAAATAATTATTAGAGATACAGGGATAGGCATACCTGAAAGTCAACTACCTTTCATTTTTGACCGATTTAGAAAGACCAACCTTTCAGAAAATATCGGATATGGCTTGGGGCTTGCTATCGTAAAAAGCATCGCGGGTTATCACGACATACAGATTGACATTCAGTCAGAAGTTAACAGCGGGACAACCTTCAGATTATTATTCCCTGAGGAATCAATACAATAAAGCGCTCATTGATAATCACCTATTATGTCTTACTTACCTTTCCTTTTAACCAGTACGCAAAGTCTTCAAGATTAAAAAAGATATGCTCTGGTTCTAACTTCAACAATTTATCTGGTTCGGCAGTTTCTGCCCATGCCGCGGCAACAATCGGTATTCCCACTATTTTACAAGCTTCAACGTCGCTAGGTGCATCGCCCACATATATCACTTCTTCCATTGATATTTCAGGGTAATGGGCCAAAACAGCCTTGATACCGTCTACCTTACGAGGTCCTGCAGGCGAACCGGTTTCGATGTGCTGAAAAAAATGTCGAATACCAAAACGCTGTAATGAAATTTCCGTGCTATACAACCCTTTTCCTGTAACAAGAGCTATCGGCAGTTCATTCTCTTTTAACCATTCGAGCAAATCGCGAATACCGCCAAAAGGTTCAGGGCACATTTCATGTAAATTTTCATAAAAATTTAAATAAGCAGCTACACCTCTATCGTAATGATCGGGAGCTAATTGCTTAATCGTCCCTTCTTCCGAAGGTCCAAAAGTAGCGATAATCTCACTATCTGTAACTGATCGGTTGATTAATGGCTCTACAGATTGTCTAAATGCCTGAATACACAAAGGAAGTGTATTAGCCAGAGTTCCGTCTAAATCAAAAATAACTAACTTAATGTTTTGCATAGTTTTTTCACTGATCAATTCTTGTTTAATTATTTCGTTCTAAAAAGACATTGATGGGCGATTGAATGAATTTGCCCGTCAATGATTACCTTCGAAAATAAAAAATAATCTATAAATATCCTGATTTGTCCAGAAGATTATTCCCTTCAAAATTATTTTGGAAGATGGTTCAATAGATATATCTTTGGGTACATGGAAGAAATAAGTGATGGTAAAACCAAAGAAAAATCAGCCTCCTTTGGTTTTATCGTTGGTACAACAAGTTTAGCCTTTGTAGTATCCCAATTGGATGTATCAATAGTTAATATAGCCCTTCCCCAGATTGCCCAAACATTTTCCGCAAATATCAGTGCATTACAATGGATTGTAGATGCTTATACAATTGCTTTTGCGGTATTAATGCTATCAGCAGGTGGTATGGGCGATTTGTTAGGTTCCAAACAAGTTTTTCAACTAGGCCTACTTGTGTTTGGCATAGCCTCATTAGGATGTGGTTATGCATGGAACGTTCCAAGTTTGATATGTTTTCGTGTCTTACAAGGTATTGGTGCAGCCACCATGATACCGAGCTCACTGTCGATTTTAAACCAAACCTTCTCACATGACAAAAAGCAACGTGCCCGTGCAGTAGCCTTATGGACGGCTGCTGGCGGTGTTTCTATTGCCGCCGGACCTATTTTGGGTGGCTTCCTTATTCACCTTAGCGATTGGCGCATGATTTTTCTTGTCAATATTCCTATCTGCCTTGCCGGTCTTTTATTAAGTCGGCATTTACATGAAAGCGATCGCCACCCAAATAAAGGATTTGATGTTCTTGGTCAATTTTTATGGATGTTTACACTTACAGCCTTCATAGGCGCAATTATTGAGTGGCATGATTTGGGATACAAACATCCTTTTATCATCGGGAGTTTGCTTTTTAGTGTCATCATGTTTTGTCTGTTTATCTTTACCGAACGTAGGGCAATCGCTCCTATACTACCTTTAGATCTATTTAAGTCGGCAAATTTCAATGTCTTGATTCTACTTGGCATAATCTTAAATAATGCCTATTATGGAACAGTATTCGTGTTAAGCCTATACTTACAAGACGTGCTGCAGTATTCATCACTAAACGCCGGTCTTGCATTTATTCCATTAACTGCAGGATTTATTGTTTCCAATCTTATTAGTGGAAAGTTAATGACGCAATATGGCACTCGCTTACCCGTGTTACTGGGTACCATCGTTGCTACGGTTGGTTTTACAGCACTTTTAATTGCAGACGCACATACACCCTATTGGCAGTTATTTTTTCCATTCATTACGATCCCTCTGGGTATGGGACTTGCCGTGCCCGCTATGACAACCGGTATTTTAGCCAGCGTAACAAAGACGCGATCGGGCACAGCTTCAGCGGTACTTAACACAACACGACAGGCAGCTGGAGCAATGGGTGTTGCTATATTTGGAGCGATGGCAAATGGAGGCTCTACAGCAATCGTTCATGCTATCAGTGTCAGTTGCATTATATCAGCCGGTAGCCTTTTTTGTTGCGCACTACTTATTTTTAATTATTTAAAAACAGTCTAAAGAATTCAATTTTCTATCGTTATCATAGAATGCATGTATGGTGTCGCGATGGAATTTGATAGCCATTCGTAACCTGTTAGATCTAGTTCTTAAAACATTTTTAAAATTTGCTTAATAGCAGTATTTAAGTTCGAATGATTAAGTAATTGAAAAGCTAAAACGTTTTTTTTATCTTTACATGTATAAGCAGTCGTAAATAAGTTCCAGATATGCGAAACCAGTTTTTAACCGATTGAATTTGAACTATAAC
>DATMSZ010000151.1:0-20995 GCA_035565175.1 Pseudosphingobacterium sp. | reverse complement strand
TGCTTTTTTATATAGGTTAAGACAGTATCTACTTGTTCTGCTAAAGATCTCATACCATCTAACCAGTGTATGTAGAGACCATCTTTTTCCATCTTTCTAAAATAAGTCATCTGCCTTTTGGCATAGCGATGTATTTCGGTATTTAGTTTTGAATAGAAAGCGTCGTATTCCATCTCCCCCAATAGATAAGCAGTAGCATATTTATACTCCAAGCCATAAAACTTCAGCTTATCAGCTGAAACATTTTTGGCTAGAAGTCCTTCCACTTCTTGTAGCAAACCTGCTGTCAAACGTTTATTAAGTCGATCTGTTATTCTCTTTCGTCGTTCTTCCAGCGGCAATAGTATTCCAAAGATTGTTGCATTTAAGCTATGAGGTGACGCCTCGTCCATTGGGTATTCGGTAAGCCAAGAAGTGATCTCTACTGCCCGTATCAGCCGCTTCTTGGTACTAATATCAGCTTTAAAGATACCAGAGGAAGGTAGCGATAAGTAAAGCTTCTCTAATTCTTCCATACTCCTATCGGCAAGCTTGTTTCGAAGTTCTTGATTAATTGGAATAGAAGTAAAGCGATAATGTTGAAGTACTGATTGTAGGTACATCCCTGTTCCTCCACAAAGAATGGGAACTTTTCCCTGCGCGGCAATGTTCAGTAAAGCTTCTTGAAAATCATCCTGAAAATGTGCAACATGGTAATCATCGCCTGCATCTCGAATGTTGATTAGGTAGTGATCAATTCCTTTGTATTCCTGCAGATCTTTACCTGTTCCAATATCCATACCCCGGAATACTTGTCGGGAATCCGCGCTGATAATGGCGCCGTTAATGCGTTTAGCAAGGGCAACGGCCAGGGAGGTTTTCCCTGAAGCCGTTGGCCCTAAAATGCATATTAAACCAGAAATTTGGTCCATTTTTCATTACTGGCACTGCTTGCCACCACATTATCGATAAAAGCCATCCCTCGAACACCATCATCAACGGTAGGGAAATCGAGCATTTCCGGTGTAGGTGTTTCTCCATTTAATTTAGCAGACACCGTTAAAATAAAATTACGGTAAATATTACCAAATGCTTCCAGTAAGCCTTCTGGATGTCCAGCCGGTATACGTGTATTATGTTTAGCCACATCACTCAAATACGCTCCACCGGTACGGTAAATCTGTTTAGGTTCATCCAACCATTTTAAGTAAAGACTGTTTGGTTCTTCCTGAATCCACTCCAAGCCTCCTTTCTCTCCGTATACTCTAATTTTTATAGCGTTTTCTTCTCCAGCTGCAATTTGAGAGGCGATTAAAACGCCATTCGCACCGTTATCAAAACGTATCAGTACATTTCCGTCATCATCTAGCAAACGACCTTCTACTACCGTATTTAAGTCTGCGCATATTTCACTTATTTTAAGCCCAGTTATATATTCCGCAAGGTGAGCAGCGTGCGTTCCTATATCCCCCATCGCGCCACTTTTCCCAGAGCGCTTTGGATCTGTACGCCATGCAGCTTGCGCATTTCCTTCGCGCTCGCTTAAACGACTTAACCATCCTTGCGGATATTCTACGATGACCTTTCTTATCTTTCCCAACTTATTTTCTTTCACCATAGATCTAGCTTGCTTTACCATTGGATAACCGCTATAAGTATGTGTAAGAGCTAAGGTTAAACCTGTTTTTTCTACTATTTGTTTTAACTGCTTTGCCTCCTCTAAGGTAAATGTCATAGGCTTTTCAATCACCACATTAAATCCATTTTCGAGTGCCATGCGGGCAGGATCGAAATGGACAAAATTCGGCGTAACGATCGTTACAAAATCCATCCGTATATCTTCCGGTAATTGACTTTCTTTTTCTATCATTTCCTGATAAGTGGTGTATACTCTAGTAGGATCTACAAACAGTACTTCTCCTGATTCTTTAGAGATTTCAGGATTAATACTGAACGTTCCACATACAAGTTCTACCAGACCGTCCATTCTTGCTGCAATACGGTGTACAGAACCGATAAAGGCATCGATACCTCCGCCAACCATACCCATACGAAGTTTTCTTTTCATTTTCTTTGTGTTTTTTATTGTAATTTAATTGGTGACACGATATAAGAGCATATCTAAACAACTCGTTAAGTGTAAACAGGCTCTAAGTAACGGCCTAAAATAATAAAAGAATCCTATAACCTAAACGATATATCGCATTTTAATGCTCCCAAGATTATTCACAGTATAATAAACGGCATCATGCCCATCAGTCTTTAGGTATTCAAGTAGTGCTTGATAACCCTTTTTATCATAACGGCAGCCTGTTTTTGCGTGAATATAAAATTTTTGAGGAGGGATCAATCCAACTTCTGTGAAGCCCAATTGTTGATAATTCTTCCCATCTGACCAATCTCTATCGACATAGGTTACAACATCGTTTGGATGAAATTCTTTAACAAAACCTTTGATAAGCTTACTCAAACCGCCAACCACCAAATAACCGGATTTGTGGCAAAACCGTAAAAGCTCAAAAGAGCGATAAGGTGACTCATGCGCATGCATCTGCCTACCTCCGCTAAATACCGCGATAGACATGAGTTCCCCTTTATAAAAAAGACCATAACGGTATTTTCCCGGCAACGGAACTTGCAAGTGGTGTTCCTCCTGGAACGAAAGAGCATCTCTTTTATTAATTCTCGCAACAACAGTATTACGTGCATATATTCGCTTCGATCGTCCTAGAAACGCAGCTATTCTTGCTATCACGCCCCCCTTGTTTGACAAATAAATATCCTCATCTAAATGTATAACCTTCCTGTCGGCGAAATATACAACGGTATGTGTACAGGGATAGTACAAACTTCTATAAAAAACAAAAGAAACTCCGGTATTTTGTAAATGTATGATAAAAGTAGATGCAGACCCTCTATTTACCTCCGCCACTACACCAAACTCATTCTCCAACTGTCTTAAAAATTCGTTTATTGTACTGGGCAAAATATGCATTTTACAAAGGTATAGTACTAAATTATAAAATAACCAAAAAATTCCTATCTTAGACTATCAATAAAAGCCGATCTCTATATGCATATATATAAGCGTTTCCATCTCTTGATAGCTTTCTTTCTCTTTATATTTAATGCCTGTGCGCAGACCGCCCAACAAGATCACATAAAAAATTCTTTAGAGCAAGAAAAGATAACGCTTGCAAACATCGTTGTTTTAAATAATGAGCTGGGGCAGCTTCCCTTGAAAGGTTTACAAGAACTTAAAATTGCCAGTATCGGTTTAGGTTTTCAATATACCGCCGCATTCGAAGAAATGCTTAGCCGATACGCTCCCGTCGATTTTTTTGCTGGCGATACAACATTAAAAAATTTACAGGCCTTAAGTGAGCAATTGAAATACCATAATACACTCATTATTCAAACATCGGAAGATATTTTAACCAATCGATCGGTATTAGACTTTATTAAAAGTGAGTCGGTCAGCAAAAAAATCATCATTTGTGGCTTTGGAGCTACCCAAAAATTAGCTCTTTTGGATAATATAAATAGCCCCATTATCTGGTCGACAGATACCTCGATAATTGCCGCAAGAAATAGTGCTGCGGGTGTGTTTGGCGGCATTGCTATCTCCGGAAAATTAAAAGAAAACATTTCACCCCGCTATAAGGCTGGAAGTGGCTTCACAACCATTAAAACACGCCTAGGTTATACCTTCCCAGAAGCATTGGGCATTAATAGTAAAAATTTAATTGAACCAATCGATAATATCATAAGAGAGGCTATCGCCGAAAAAGCTACTCCGGGCGCTGTAGTGATGATAGTGAAAAACGGTGAAGTTATATTTGAACACGCCTATGGGTTTCATACCTATGATAAAACAAGTCCAACTAATACAGGCGATATTTTTGATCTGGCATCCATCAGTAAAATCACGGCTACCACCTTAGCTGTTATGCGTTTAAATGAGCAGAAAAGAATAGACTTAGATCAAACCATGGGTTATTACCTGCTCCAAGCCCGCAATACTAACAAGAATAAGGTAAAGCTCAGAGATGTCATGTTGCACCAAGCCGGCTTTATTCCTTTCATTCCTTTTTATAAACATCTAAAACCTGCCGATCAAAGCAATGATTCTTCTGCGGCTTATTCCGTAAAGTTGGCTGACGGCCGTTACCTACGAACGAATTATTATCACGATGTTATGTGGCCAGAGATGCTTCAATCCAAAATAGAAACGCCCGGCAAATATGTTTACAGCGATATTAGTATGTATGTGATGAAAGAAGTGGTTGAACAACAGTCTTCCGAACCCATCGAAAAATATGTACAAGAGCAGTTTTATATCCCTTTGGGAATGTCCAAAACAGGCTATCAACCTAGATTACGCTTTCCCAAGGAACAGATTGTACCCACCGAAAATGACACTTATTTTAGGAATACGTTATTACAAGGATATGTGCACGACCAGGGGGCAGCTATGGCTAATGGTGTAGCCGGCCATGCAGGCGTATTTAGTACGGCAAATGACTTAGCTATTTACGCTCAAATGCTATTAAATAAAGGCACGTATGGTGGTGAAATTTATTTCTCTCCAGCAATTGTGGATGAATATACAAGCAAGCAATCTTCCGTGAGCAGAAGAGGACTTGGATTTGATAGATGGGATGCTGATACGACGAAAGCTTACCCCTCTAAGCTCGCGTCGCCGTCAACTTTTGGACATACCGGTTACACCGGAACCTGTATCTGGATGGACCCCGCACACCAGCTAACGTTTATTTTTTTATCCAACCGGGTGCATCCAATCGTCACAAACAAATTATACGAGTTAAATGTTAGGTCTAGAATACAAGATGCCATTTACGAAGCTATTGCAAAAGGGATGTAAAAACACTTTACATCCGATTAACAATTTTAAAAGAAAATAACAGTTAATTTGCATCGGTTTATTATTAAAAATAATGAGAATAGGTATTGTATGTTACCCAACTTTTGGCGGCAGTGGCGTTGTAGCAACTGAATTAGGAAAAGCCTTGGCGGCCAATGGCCACCAGGTCCATTTTATAACCTACAGTCAGCCTGCCCGTTTAGACTTTTTTTCAGCAAACTTATTCTATCATGAGGTAAGTATCTCCAAATATCCTCTTTTCGATTTTCCACCATATGAATTAGCACTAGCGAGTAAGCTGGTGGATGTTGTTCGATTTGAAAAATTAGATCTTTTACATGTGCATTATGCCATACCGCATGCGTCCGCGGCATTTATGACAAAGCAGATCTTAAATACTTATGGAATACAAATACCAGTGGTTACTACCCTACATGGTACAGATATTACCCTGGTAGGCAAAGACCCGAGTTACAATCCGGTGGTGACTTTTTCTATCAACCAGTCTGATGGAGTGACGGCGGTGTCTCAAAACCTGAAAGAAGATACACTTAAGCACTTTGAGATCACCAAGGATATCAGAGTTATACCAAATTTTATAGACTTAACACGTTTCAGTTTGAAACCAAGAGAGCATTTTAAAAAAGCTATTGCTCCCGGTGATGAACGGATTTTAGTGCACACTTCAAACTTCAGGAGAGTAAAGCGTACATCTGATGTTATTAGAGTGTTTCAGAAAATTCAGGAAAAGATTCGATGTAAACTTTTAATGGTTGGTGACGGGCCCGACCGCGTAAATGCCGAACAACTTTGTCGGGATCTAGGTGTCTGTGACGATGTACGATTTTTAGGTAAACAAGATGCTATTGAAGAAATTCTTTCGGTCGCCGACTTATTCATGATACCTTCAGAATCTGAAAGTTTTGGTTTGGCCGCTCTTGAAGCGATGGCTTGCAGTGTGCCTGTTGTTTCCTCTAATGTAGGTGGATTGCCTGAGTTAAATGTTGACGGTGTTACTGGATTTTTGGACGATGTGGGCGATATAGACAAGATGGCATCGCATGCTATTTATATTTTGGAAAACAATGAACGGCTTGCTTCCTTCAAATCTGCTGCATTGCAAAGGGCAAAAGAATTTGAATTGAGTTTAATCCTTCCAGTATACGAAGAATATTATCAAGAAGTTATTGATCTGGTAAAAGAAAAGGGATTCTCTATTACCTAAGGTTAAATAAGACGGTGTATCAAAAAGGTGAATGCCTAACTTGATACACCGGTCTAAAAAAAGATGTTCCTCGTGAAACGATTTGCATCTATTTACTTTCCACTAGTTTCTCAATAAAATCAACCATTTCGGTGTCAGCGTAGTTAGCTCCTCCAACGTGGTGTAAAGCCACATGTCCTTGTTTATCTAATATCACTGTAGAAGGGATTGTTTTATCCAAAAAACTTGCGGGAATTTCGCTCCCGGCAGCAAAAACGGACAGCCCATAACCATTTTTGTCCATGAATTTTCTCGCTCGACGAAAATTATTGTCCACATCAACCATCAAAAAAACGATTTGATCATTTGTTTTGAATTGATTGTGAAGTTTATCGATTGAAGGCATTTCAGCAATACAAGGCGGGCACCAGGTTGCCCAGAAATTAATAAAGACCACTTTCCCTTTTAAAGAAGATAGGCTTATAACCTCTTTAGCTTCGTTAACAAATAAAATATCAGCCGTTGGTTTATCAACAACTTTTATATTCTTTTGAACGCGATTTGGTACATTTGCCGTAAACAAACCCACCTTCATTAGGCCCCTTATAGCCCAAGCTTTCGCCTCTGGTTTAACAACCATTATGATAGTTGCCAACAGTAGCAAACCAAAAAACATATTCGATAATATTTTTGTCTTTTTATTTTTCTTCGCAGTAGTCATTTCAACAATGTTTTCAACGGGTGTATACATTGCTTATCTTAGTTAAGATATAGCACTATTTAATGATACATATCTTCTCACAGCAAGGATATGAACGACTTCATAAACATTCATAGAAGGAGCACATTGTTACGTATGAATAAAGGGACCTTAAAGGTGAGGAATGAATCATTTTTTTGGCAAGTCAAACGTAAAGACCAGCAAGACAAGCTAACAAGTATTGCTGGACAAAACCTGATAAAGAAATGTAAAGCTTTTTGGTTTTGAAAGCTACTTCTTTTAGAAAAAGGAAGGCATTGTTCAACAGATTGAGCAGAAGTACCTGATTTTATTGCCTTTTTAGCATCATTGGAAGAAAGCGTATAACTGGAGCTGACCTTATTAAGCGATGCCCGAATGAGCTGCTTAACGGGACAAGAAGCCAACATTAACAAAAAGAGAAACGCGCAGACGGACCTAAGCATGGGAACAAATTAATCAATAAACACTTTATTTATCGAAAACAAGACACACGGGAGCTCCAACTTCAATGCGATTCTGTGTGTCTTTTAAAAGTCCGGAGATTTCATCTCTTTCAAATACAACTACATCATTTGTGTACTGGTTTGCAACCAAAAGATATTTACCATTGGGAGATAAAGTAAAATTGCGTGGACCTTTTCCTTTTACAGACTGGTTTTTCACGTGCGTCAACTTCCCATCCGATGTATTCACCTTATAAATAGCAATATCATTTGCGTCGCCTCTATTGGAGGCATATAAAAACTTACCATCAGGTGCTATGTGTATGTCGGCAGCGCCTACCTCTCCATTAAATGACTGAGGAATCATGCTTATCTCTTGCAAAAAGGTCATAACACCATCCTTATAAGTATATACGCTTACTGCCGCTTTCATTTCTTGTACTAGATAAACAAAGCGACCGTCTTTTGAAAAAACAATATGCCGCGGTCCGCTACCCGGAGAAGCCTTAGCTATTTTAACCTCCGATACATTTACCGGGGTGGTGAGCTTTTCAGATTCGTATGGATAGATACTTATGCAATCTGTTCCTAAATCCTGTACTAATACGAATTTTTGGTCAGGGGAAAAAGTAGCAGAATGAACGTGCGGTTTCTCCTGTCTACTTTTATCCGGGCCGCTACCCTCGTGCATATTTAGTTGTAATTTGTCGGTCAACTGTCCGTTTTTCTTCGTTCCAAATACGGTGAAGCTTCCACCCGAATAATTTGAAACCAGGAGGTGCTGACCGTTTTTATCGTTCACTACATGGCAGGGATCATCTCCTGATGTTGACTGCTTGTTAATAAGCACCAAGTTTCCATTATCCCTATTATAGGAAAAGGCGCTCAGCGAACCCTTTCCACCATGAAGCTCGTTAACGGCATATACATATTTTTTGTTTGGACTTATCGCCAAATAGGAAGGGTTCTCTGCGGTAGCCTTATTTTTATACGTTAAATGCCCAGACGTTGTATCAAAGGAGTATACATAAATACCTTCACTCTTGCCTGTATTTGTATAGGTACCAATTAATAAATTTATAGTGTTATTCTGTGCACGCAATAGCATAGGCAAACTCAACATACATAAGATTAAACGGAACGCCAATTTTAGTCGCATAACTTTTACCATTAGGAAGACCAATATTACACAAAATATTAGCCCCTACAAATTATTCTTCACGCTTAGTTCCGAATATTCCCCCTAAAATCATCTGTATGATTGCTGTTAAAATGGCAAAGAACATAGCCGAAAAGAAACCACTTACCGTAAAGCCGCTCATAATATTACTAACCAGCATGACCATCAGCACTGTAATAATAAAAGACACGAGGCCTAATGTCAAAATATTAAGCGGTAGTGTAAAAAGCCTCAAGATGGTCCCTACAGTGGCATTGGCCAACGCAATCAGAACCCCTGCCAGCACGGCACTCCAAAAACCTGAAACGTCTACTCCCGGAATAATATAAGCGGCGATCATAATAGCGATCCCGGTAACAACCAGTTCAATAATGAATCTCATATAATTTATTTTTATTACTCAAACACCGCATCGGTAAAATTGTTTAGTAACAGTTACTTTTTCGCTAAGTGCCAACAGCATTAAACGCGGGCTAGATGGTTCCGAATAACGCATCCTGTTCCTTCTAAAATGAGCCACTAATATTTTAATAATAAACTGTTTGTTAGCGACCCCCTCTCTTTGAATAATAAATATTTTGTTGTATATTTGCATCATCTTGAGAGAGAGGGGACAGAATGGTCCCCTCTTTTTATTACAAGTAATTCGTAAATTTACTATGAATGTTGAGAACAGGGTTATTGAATTAGTTGAAGAGAAAATCTCGGATAGGCCAGATTTATTTTTGGTTGATGTAAAAATGCACAGCAATGGTAAACTCATCATATTAATGGATGGGGATCAAGGCATTAACATTAAAGATTGTGCGGCTATTAGTAGACATGTAGGCTATCATTTAGAGGAAGAAAATGTACTAGAGCAAGCTTACAATTTAGAGGTATCTTCTCCCGGGATAGATACTCCACTTACGTTATTAAGGCAATATATTAAAAATATTGGTCGATCTATTTCTATCACGATGGTTGACGGAAGCAAAAGGGAAGGCCAATTATTAGCGGCTTCAGAGAACAGTATTCAGTTGGAAGAAATAAAAAAAGAAAAAGGCAAAAAACCGGTTAAGATTGAAAACACGATCTTTCTTGACCAAATAAAGGAAACAAAGGTGTTAATTTCATTTAAATAAAAATGAGCAATATCAATTTAATAGACTCATTTCAGGAGTTTAAGGACTTCAAAAATATTGACCGTCCTACGGTTATTAGTGTACTTGAAGAAGTTTTCAGAAGTATGATCCGTAAACGTTTTGGAACGGATGAAAACTGCGACGTTATCGTTAACCCCGATAATGGTGACTTAGAAATATGGCGAACACGTGCGGTTGTTGAAGATGAGTTTTCTGAGGATGATGATTTAGAGATCGAACTTGCAGAAGCACGGAAGGTAGACCCTGATCTTGAAATTGGTGATGATTTTATTGAAGAAATCACCTTAGAGAGTTTTGGGAGGAGGGCTATTTTAGCTGCCCGTCAAACCTTAGTTTCTAAAGTATTAGAACTTGAAAAAGACGAAATTTTCAAAAAATATAAAGATCGCGTAGGAGAAATTGTTACGGGTGAGGTCTATCAGATATGGAAGAAAGAAACGCTCGTTTTAGATGATGAAGGTAACGAATTGATCTTACCGAAAACAGAACAAATTCCAGCTGATTACTTTAAAAAGGGTGACACTATCCGTGCAGTAGTATATAAAGTAGACATGATGAATGCCACCCCTAAAATCATCATCTCGCGTACGGCTCCTGAGTTTTTGCAACGTTTATTTGAATTAGAAGTTCCTGAAATTTTTGATGGATTAATAACCATCAAAAAAATTGTTCGTGAACCAGGTGAGCGAGCAAAGGTTGCGGTAGAATCTTATGATGACCGGATTGACCCTGTTGGCGCTTGCGTTGGTATGAAAGGATCTCGTATACATGGAATTGTACGTGAATTACGCAACGAAAACATTGACGTGATAAATTTCACGAATAATGTTTCCCTTTATATTCAACGTGCCTTGAGTCCTGCGAGAATTAGCTCCATTAAATTAGATGATGAAGAAAAAAGAGCAGCAGTATACCTACAATCGGATCAAGTATCTTTGGCGATCGGCAGGGGTGGACATAATATTAAGCTAGCGGGGAAACTGACAGGTTTTGAAATAGATGTTTACCGTGAAAGCAGTGAAAATGATGAAGACGTTGATTTGGAAGAATTTGCTGATGAAATTGACGGCTGGATTCTAGATGAATTTAAACGCGTTGGGCTTGATACGGCAAGGTCTGTATTAGCGCTATCAACAGACGAATTAGTACGTCGTACAGACTTGGAAGAAACAACCGTTTTAGAAGTTGTTCAAGTATTGCGTGCTGAATTTGATTAAAATAAAAGGCTATAAGCCAAACAAAATAATGCTTTCTTTATTATTTTAGTAATAAACAACTAAAAAGCATACTTTTGTAAATAACACAATAAATTAAGAGGTAATTAGATTAAATGACAGAAGGTAAAAGTATAAACTTACTGAAAGCTGCGAAAGAACTGAATATCGGTATTGGCACTGCTGTGGACTTTTTAGCCAAAAAGGGCTATGATATCGACGCAAAACCAAACACGAAATTAGACCGTGATATGTATGATGTTCTTTTAAGAGAGTTTCAAGGTGATAAAATTGTGAAGGAAGAGGCCAATCAAATCGTTATTGGAAAAATCCGTCGTGATGAAACACCGATAGAAGCTACTACATCAAAGCCTACACAGGAGGTCGAAAATGATGAAATTTTAATTAAAAACACCAGCGCTTTCAGCCCTTCTGTTGAGGACACTAAAGCTCCCGCAAACCAAGTACCGCAAAAATCCCCGTCTGAAGACGAGCATGATTTGAAAGATAAGGCCAAGGAGGAAGCTCCAGAAAATCATGTCGGGGTAAAGGTTGTTGGTAAAATTGATCTTTCTAGCATCAACCAGCGTAGTCGTCCTGAAAAACGACCTTATGTAAAAGAAGAACCAAAACTGGAAAAGCCAGTTGAGAAACCAACTCAACCAGCTCCTGAACAGGAAGAAAAAACTGAAGTTCCGCAAGCATCAACACCTAAAACAGAATTACCAGTAGAAACGGTAACGCCTGTTTCGAGTGAGCAAGCGACTCCTGAAAATACACCGATAGAAAAGCAAATTCCTGAGATAAAGGAAGAGCCCAAAGCGGAGGCTAAACAAGAGGTTAAACCTGAAGTGAAAAAAGAAGAAGAAAATAAATCTTCTGTTGCTCCTTTAGATGAAGTTATCAGAGCAAAAGCAGAACACTTAAGCGGACCAAAGGTAATTGGCAAAATAGAATTACCGACACCGCATCAAAGACGCAAAGATCAGCCTATTGCATCGTCATCAGGATCGAATGCAGCTGACCACAAGCGTAAACGTAAACGAAATAATAACCTAGGAAGCGGTGGTGGAGGTAACCAACCCTATCAGAACCGTAACCAAGGAGGTGGAGACAATGCTCAAAAGGCACCGCAAACCGCAGGTGGGCAAAATAAGCCTCATCAAGGAGGAGGTCCTGGAGGCCAACAACGTCCGGACAGCCCCAATAGAGGAACAGGCGGAGGTAATCACCCTAACAGGGGAAGAAATGACTTTAAGGGACGTGGCCGTTCAGAGACACCGAAAGAAGAACCTTCTGAAAAAGAAATACAAGATCAGATTAAGGCAACCCTTGCCCGCTTAAGCGGAGCAGGTAAATCTGGGAAGTTTGCTCAGAGAGCTAAATTACGTCGTCAAAAAAGAGATGATGTGGCCTTATCTGCTGAAGAAGCGGCATTAGAACGCGAAATGCAGTCTAAAGTGCTTCGTGTTACAGAGTTTGTAACGGCAAACGATTTAGCCAATATGATGGATGTATCTGTTACCCAGATTATTTCCACCTGTATGAGTTTAGGAATATTCGCTTCTATCAACCAGCGTTTAGACGCTGAAACCTTAACCATCGTTGCAGATGAATTTGGTTATGAAGTGGAATTCATTAAACCTGAGGACGAGGAAACCCATTCATTAGAGGAGGAAGACAATCCGGCGAACTTAATTCCAAGGGCTCCGATCGTTACTGTCATGGGGCATGTTGACCACGGTAAAACATCCTTGCTAGATTATGTTAGAAAAACAAACGTAATTGGAGGTGAAGCAGGTGGTATTACACAG
Source organism: Pseudosphingobacterium sp. (assembly GCA_035565175.1). Taxonomy (GTDB): domain Bacteria; phylum Bacteroidota; class Bacteroidia; order Sphingobacteriales; family Sphingobacteriaceae; genus Olivibacter. Next base: position 8,389 of record DATMSZ010000151.1, on the reverse strand, counting down.
CATATTGGAGCTTACGCAGTAAAACTAGATGATGGTAGAAGAATTACCTTTTTAGATACGCCTGGTCACGAAGCCTTTACAGCGATGCGTGCTCGTGGTGCTAAAATTACAGACATTGCAATTATCGTAATTGCGGCAGATGACAGTGTGATGCCTCAAACGAAAGAGGCTATTAACCACGCCCAGGCAGCTGGAGTGCCTATCGTATTTGCTTTTACCAAGATAGACAAACCAGGCGCCAATACTGACAAGATCAAGGAACAACTATCGGCCATGAATATTTTGGTTGAAGATTGGGGAGGTAAATACCAAGCACAGGAAATTTCAGGTAAAACGGGATTAAATGTAGATGCCTTATTAGATAAGGTATTATTGGAAGCTGAATTGTTAGAGCTTAAAGCCGATCCAAAAAAACGGGCCGTAGGTTCTGTTGTAGAAGCAGCGCTAGATAAAGGTAGAGGAATTGTAACAACCGTATTAATACAAGGTGGTACACTGCGTGTTGGAGATGCCATCTTAGCAGGTTCTCATAGTGGAAAAGTGAAGGCTTTAACGAATGAAAGAGGACAAAAGGTAACAGAGGCCGGTCCTTCAACGCCAATCCAGATACTTGGTATGAACGGTGCACCGACAGCTGGAGATAAATTTTATGTACTAGACAATGAGTCTGAGGCTCGCCAGATTGCCAACAAGCGTTTACAATTACAACGTGAGCAGGGACTTCGTACGCAAAAGCATATCACACTGGACGAAATTGGACGTCGTCTTGCAATTGGTAACTTTAAAGAGTTGAACGTGATTGTGAAGGGAGATGTGGATGGTTCTATTGAAGCTTTATCTGACTCATTATTGAAATTATCAACTGAGGAGATCCAGGTAAACATCATTCATAAGTCGGTAGGACAAATATCCGAATCTGATGTTTTATTAGCTTCTGCTTCAGATGCTATTATTATAGGTTTCCAAGTACGTCCATCACAAAATGCCAGAAAACTTGCTGAGCAAGAGCAGATTGATATACGCCTTTACTCTATTATCTACGATGCTATTGAAGAGCTGAAAGCTGCGATGGAAGGTATGCTTGCTCCTAAATTTGAGGAGAAGATTGTTTGTAATGTGGAAATACGTGAAGTGTTCAAAATTAGTAAAGTCGGTACTATTGCAGGTTGTATGGTATTAGACGGCAAAATTAACAGAAATCACGATGTTCGCTTAATTCGCGACGGCGTTGTAGTATACAGTGGTAAACTTGCTTCTCTGAAACGTTATAAAGATGATGTTAAAGAAGTCTCTCAAGGTTATGAATGTGGTTTGAGCATACATAACTTTAATGATATGAGAGTTGGAGATATTGTAGAAGCTTACGAACAAGTAGAAGTAAAACGAAAACTCTAATAAAGTATTAAATTAAAAGGAGAGGGCCGGTTTCTTAATAGAAATCGGCCCTCTCCTTTTAATTTTCTTTTACTGCACTATTTATAATAATGTATCACTAAGCGCTCTACTTTTTTAAGCTTCTTCAAACTGTTGCATATCAACTAGTCGCTTATAAAGCCCATTTTTAGTTAACAAGTCTACATGACTTCCCTGTTCCACAATCGTTCCATTATCTAATACAACTATAATATCAGCGGATTGTATAGTGCTCAGTCGATGCGCAATAACTAGCGTAGTACGACTCTTCATTAGCTTATTTAAAGCATCTTGCACAAGTTTTTCTGACTCTGTATCTAATGCTGACGTAGCCTCATCCAAAAGCAATATTGGTGGATTTTTTAAGACAGCGCGTGCAATACAAATACGTTGTCGCTGCCCACCAGACAATTTAACGCCACGGTCGCCAATATTGGTATAATAACCATTTTCTGTACCTTCAATAAATTGATGTGCATTGGCTATTTTTGCGGCTGCCATCACTTCATCTAGTGTGGCATTTTGTACACCAAAAGCAATGTTATTGAAAATGGTGTCGTTGAATAAGATAGATTCTTGGTTAACGGTGCCCATTAACGCTCTCAATGAATCAGCCTTTATCTTTCGGATATCTTTCCCATCGAAGGTAATACTTCCGGATTGTACATCTAAAAATCGAGGTACTAGGTCCATAAGCGTTGATTTGCCACCGCCTGATGGCCCTACAAGTGCAATAGTTTTCCCCTTCGGAATATCAAAACTAATATTATTCAACACTTTTTTATCTTGATAAGAAAAGCCTACTTCATTAAATCGGATAGCCTCATCGAATCTGTCGATCCAAATAGCGTCGGTAGCGTCTTTAATTACAGGTTTTTCATCTATTAGTTCTAGAACACGCTCTCCGGCGGCTATCCCCGAATGAATATTACTAAAGGAATCAGTGATTGCCTTAGCGGGGCGCATTACTTGAGAAAACATGGCTATGTACGCGATAAATGACGCCGCATCTAACTCTTCACTACCGCTGAGCACCAAATTACCACCGTATAAAACCAGCGCAGCAACCATCAAAATACCTAATAATTCCGATACGGGAGAACCCAGCTGTTGTCGTCTGGCCATTCTTTTGCCCAATTTGGAATAATAAGTATTTTCTTCGTGAAACCGATCTTTCACATAACGGGTGGCATTAAATGCTTTAATAATTTTCACACCAGATAAGGCTTCGTCCAAATAGCTAATCATTTTCCCATAAACCTGTTGAGCTTCCGTAGCCTGTTCTTTAAGTCTACGAACGATCAGAGAAATAATAAATGCGGAAACAGGTATAACTAATATAGCAAAAAACGTTAGTTTGTAGCTAATGGCAAAAAGCCAAATAATGTAGAATATAAGCTGTAAGGGTTCCTTGAAAACCACTTGGAGTGTCGATGTTACGGAAAACTGCACTACTTGGACATCAGAAGCAATTTTAGATATTATATCACCTTTCCGCTGATTATTAAAATAGCCAACATGTAGATCCATCACATTATTGAACACTGTTTTCCGAAGATTAAGCAGTGTGTGTATACGCAAATTTTCCATTATCCTTTGCGCAAGGTAGCGAAAGAGGTTACTTAAAAACACAGAACAGACAATGACGATCAATACACGCTGTAAAGTTCCATACGGTCCAAATTGCTGACTTAACTGCTGCGCATAGTAATTAAATTGATCGATGAGATTATACCAACTTTCTGGCTTAGGGATCACCTCCCCTTTGCCTCCATCGAGAAACAGTGTATTAAGTAAGGGTATAAGAAGTGCAAGATTGAGCGTTCCAAAAAAAACGGTAATAAGCGTGCAAATGATATATGGAATAGCGTATTTTTCTATCGGTTTTGCAAAAGATAATAATCTTAGATAGGTCTTCATTTAATATTTTTAACCAAAGTTACAAAGGTAACAAAAAGCTGATACACTGAGCGAACTGTTTGTAAAAACATGGTTATCCCTCAATTTAAACTTAAGCCCATCAAAAATATTAAAACCCCAACTAATTTAGTAAATTAGGCCGCTTAAATGAAACACCATGCGTATAGAAGTCGCTAAAAGATTGCAACATACCGAAGAGTATTATTTTTCTAAAAAATTGAGGGAAATCGATGAGCTTAATAAACAAGGGTTCAACGTTATCAATTTAGGCATTGGCAGCCCAGATCTCCCTCCTCATCCTTCTGTTATTGAAACGCTGAATCATTATGCTTCACTCCCTAACACGCATGCTTACCAAAATTACAAGGGCATTCCTGCATTGAGAAGCGCAATCGCTGCCTGGTACAAAAAATTTTATGATGCCCATATAGATCCTGAAACAGAGGTACTTCCCTTGATCGGGTCTAAGGAGGGGATCATGCATATATGTATGACTTATCTGCAAGAAGGAGATGAGGCCCTTATTCCGAACCCGGGCTATCCCACCTACAGCTCGGCAGTAAGGCTTACCGGTGCTAAAGGGATATATTACACCTTGAAAGAGGACAATAAATGGCTACCAGATTTAGAAGAACTGGGAAAACAAGATCTAAGTAATGTGAAAATTATGTGGATCAATTATCCTCATATGCCTACAGGTGCCCAAGCAAGTCAAACATTTTTTCAAGAATTGATTTCTTTTGCCAAAACGCATAATATTCTAATTTGTCATGATAATCCGTACAGTTTTATATTAACAGATCACCCTAACAGCCTCATGTCTGTCGAAGGAGCCAAGGATGTGGCCATTGAATTAAATTCTTTTAGCAAATCCAGCAATATGGCCGGGTGGAGAATAGGCATGCTCATTGGCAATCAGGACCGCATTAATGAGGTTTTAAGATTTAAGAGCAATATGGACTCCGGCATGTTTTTACCCCTTCAGATGGCGGCTGTAAAAGCACTGGGGCTTGATAAAGACTGGTATGATGGATTGAACAGCATCTACACTGCTAGAAGAGTAAAAGTTTATGCCTTGCTTGATCTCCTTCAATGCACTTACGATATACACCAAGTTGGGATGTTCGTTTGGGCAAAAATACCACAACAATATAGTGATGGCTATCAATTGAGTGATAAAATATTGAGCAAATCAGCCGTATTCATAACCCCTGGAGGAATCTTCGGAAGCGCTGGTAATTCTTACATCCGCGTAAGCTTATGTACCACTGAAGAAAAACTTCAGGAAGCTATTGACAGAATAAAATTGATATAATTTATTTAAATCCCATAAAAATGAATATTGCCATAATAGGTGTTGGGCTTATTGGAGGTTCAATTGCCCTTGCTTTAAAAAATAAGCATTTCGTAGCAAAGGTTATTGGCGTTGATAAGGACGAAAGCAATCTTGCGAAAGCTTTAAGTATAGGTTTTATAGACGAGGCGCAATCATTGGACGAAGCGATTAAACATACTGATATACTCATTTTGTCTACTCCTGTTGATGTAATCTATAATATATTACCCGGCATCTTGGATAAAATTAATAATCAGCAAGTGGTGATGGACATGGGATCTACCAAAGAAAAACTATTAGCCACCATTGATAAACACCCCAGGCGAGGGCGCTTTGTGGCATGCCATCCCATGGCGGGTACAGAATATTCAGGTCCTGAGGCCGCTTTGCCTAATCTATTTTCAGGAAAAACAATGATCTATTGCGATGCCACGAACAGTGATGAGGATGCATTCGACACCGTGGAAAGTATCATAGATCAGTTGGAAATGAAAACGGTTTTTATGAATGCTAGAGAGCATGACGTTCATACTGCTTATGTTTCGCACATATCGCATATTACCTCCTTTGCCTTAGCTCTTACCGTTTTGGAAAAAGAAAAATCACAGGGGCGAATTTTCGAGCTGGCGAGCTCGGGTTTTGAGTCTACCGTGCGTTTAGCCAAAAGCTCAGCAGATATGTGGATTCCTATTTTTAAGCAAAACCGTAAAAATGTGATGGATGTATTGGAAGAACATATTAAACAGTTACAGAATATGCAGAACCTATTAGAAAAAGAAGATTATCAATCCTTTTATAAGCTTATAAAGAAATCAAATAAAATTAAGAGGATACTTAAATAAAAGAGTATTTAAACAGCCGAATGGCTAAATAGAATCACTAATTAGAACGTAAAGCTTTTTTATCTGATGACTCTAAGTTATATTCTGTTTAAAAGGTTAATCTCAAAACAAGCATAAAGCGCTGCGGTTTCCGTTCTTAGGCGAGTATTTCCTAAACTCACAGGTCTAAAACCTTCTGAAAGAGATAATTCGACTTCATCTGGACTAAAATCACCCTCAGGACCTATGAGTACGCATACACGGTTATTTGGAAGAACGAGATCTGAAAGGAATTCTTTTTCCTGATCTAAGCAATGTGCTATAAACCCTTGGCCTAAATCTGTCCTTTTCAAAAATTCATTCAGCTTGATCGCTTCGTTAAGTTTCGGATGATAAGCTGTAAGTGATTGTTTTACCGCCGCAGTAATTACTTTTTGTAGACGTTCTGTTTTAGCTTCTCTTCGTTCAGAGTGTTCGCAAATTAAGAGAGAGATTTCATCTATTCCTATTTCCGTTGCCTTTTCAAGGAACCACTCTAAGCGATCTATATTTTTTGTGGGAGCAATTGCAATGTGCAGATAATGATTTCGTTTACCATACTCAGATAAGACGGATAAAATCTTAATTTTTGCACGTTTTGGATGGGCTTCGTGTAACAGCCCGTTAAATAAGTGCCCTTTCCCATCAATTAAGGCAAGCTCGTCGCCTTCTTTTAAACGTAAAACTCGTGTACAGTGCTTACTTTCCTCTTCACTGAGCCTATATTCAGTCGTATCAGGGGTAATATCGGGGGTGTAAAAAAGGTGCACTGTAATATTATTATCAAGATTCTTCTTCTTCATTTCCATCCATACGGGGTAGCGACTCCAGCTTAACATATTCAATGTTCTGTTGTGTCTTTTTCAGAATGGTAAAAACATATCCATGATATTCCTTCCTCTCCCCGACATCAGGAATTTTGTCGAAAACGGTTATCACTAAACCCGAAATAGTATCATACTCTGGGCTTACGGGAAGTTCATATGGCAAGAATTCGTTCACATCATGCACGCTTGCCGCAGCTTCAACTATATATTCGGTATCGGAAGCTTTCTCAACAATTGGTTTTTCCTCATCGTACTCATCCTGAATTTCACCAACGAGTTCTTCTACAATATCTTCCAGTGTGACCATTCCAGCCGTTCCGCCAAACTCATCCAATACAATTGCTATTTGAATGCGTTTCAACTGAAACTCACTCATTAAATCGTTAATTTTCTTATTCTCTGCAATGAAGTATGGCTTGCGAATAATTGTTTTTAACACGAACTCCTTCTTATTTACCATGAGTGGTAAGATATCCTTCGCATGAACAATCCCGACTATTTTATCAATTGTTTCATCATAAACAGGAATTCTAGAATAACCTTCACTAATGATCGTCTCCAATAATTCTTCCCGAGGACTGCTTAATTCAATGCCAACAATTTTGGTTCTCGGCACCATTATGTTCTTAACCACACGTTCATTGAAATCAAAAACATTCTTAATAAGCTCATGTTCCACCATATTTAGTGCTCCACTTTCCTTACCTTGGTCGAGTAAATACTGCAATTCCTCCGTAGAGTGGTGTGCTTCGTGAACCGGCGAGCCAAAACCTAATATTCTTAAAATAAAATTTGCAAAGCCATTTAATATCCAAATAAAAGGACGAAAAATAATATAAAAGAAACGCAATGGAACCGACAATGCCATTGTCGTTCCTATGGGCCGTTGTATGGCTATTGACTTGGGCGCCAATTCTCCAAAAACAATGTGTAATACCGTGATGATGGAAAATGCCAGGACATGGCCCAAATTAGTGGCAATTGAACCAGAAAGTTCCACATTGAAGAGCGCAAAAACCTTGTGGACAATTTCTGTCATTACCGACTCTCCCACCCAACCTAATCCCAGGGAAGCCAGCGTAATACCTAACTGAGTAGCGGCTAGATATCCATCTAAGTGTTGGGTTATATGCTTGGCTATTTTTGCTACGCTATTACCTGATTTAGCCTTTACTTCTATTTGTGAAATTCTAACTTTCACAATAGCAAACTCCGCTGCAACAAAGAAGCCATTGAGCAGTACCAGAAATAACGTAACAAAAATTTGGAAGCCCATGGACCTTATTTGTTAATAAACGTTTTCTGATAGAGTTCTAAACTCTCCTGTATACAGGTATACGCAAATGATTTTCCCATCCATTTTTCAATAGTAACGTTTTTGCCTTCTAAGGCTTTATAATCTTGGAAAAACCTAACAATTTCTTTCATCGTATGAGGAGGTAATTCTGACAAGTCATTAATATAATTTGCCGACATGTCATTTTTTGCTACTGCAATAATTTTGTCATCCTGTTCTCCTCCATCAACCATGTGCATCACGCCGATTACTTTTGCCTCTATGATAGACATCGGAATGACATCTACAGAACAAATCACTAAGATATCAAGCGGATCTTTATCATCGCAATAGGTTTGAGGTATAAATCCATAATTTGCAGGGTACATGACAGACGAGAATAATACGCGATCTAGTTTAAGTAAGCCGCTTTCTTTGTCTATTTCATATTTAGCTTTTGAGCCTTTAGGTATTTCAATGATTGCATTTACGGAAGAAGGGACGTCGTCGCCCGGAGAAACGTCATGCCACGGATGTGCGTTGTTCATATAATCTAATCTTTCTAAATTTTACCTGTTTTTTTAATTTTCTTTATCAGAATTTTTACTCAATTTCCTTTTTATTACAGTAATAATAATCGGGGCGGTGGCTAAAAGTACAAAGCCTATCACGATATATTCTATATAGTCAACTATTTGTGGAAACTTCTTTCCCAAATAATATCCCGACAATGTTAACACAAGAACCCACAAAAAAC
>DATMSZ010000150.1:0-1912 GCA_035565175.1 Pseudosphingobacterium sp. | reverse complement strand
TTAGTAAATAGTGAATTACAATAGATTTCTCGATTAATGTAATATATTATTGTAATAATATGTCCAATTGCTTGCGTATTTATTGAGTAAATTTTGCGATATTACTTTGTTTAGGTGTTTGCGATAAAGCCTCAATTATAAGTCGTTATTACTTACTTGAAATACTATACAAGAAAATAATGTAAATATTACTCTTCAATGTGGTATTAAACGCATCTTTAAATTAATTATTTATGTAATAAAGTTGTTACTAAGCCGGCAAAAGACCAAATATGGTTTTGCTGCCTATATTTTTAGTTGTCAGATAAATACAAGGTAAAGCTGATGAGATCAAAGGGCAGGAAGGTGTTAGATGTGTCAATAAACATAAAATGGATAATGGCCTTTTAGTGTTTTGTTCATGATTTGTGAAAAAATGTGAAAACTCCCATGATAATGTTTCAAGCGGCATTTTTCTAGTTTACAGAACTTCTCGTTTGATTAGTCGTGAAACATATGCGAAGAGTTGTGCTCTTGAATTATTAAAATAGTTTTAATTATTTTACATTAAATTAAGTATAAGCCTGATGAAAAGGACGTAAAATTTGATTAATCCCTTTTCATTTTTTTACCCTAAATTTATATGTTGATGCAAGTTACGATTGGTATAGTAGAAGATCACAAATTAATATTAAAGTCCCTTGAAATGCTGGTGAGTTCCTTTGCACATTTTAAGGTAGTGTTATCTGCCGAAAATGGTCGGGAGTTATTTGAAAAATTAGAGCAGCATTGTGCTATTCCGGATATTTTACTTGTTGACGTCTTGATGCCTGATATGAAGGGTGATGAGATCGCTGTTCGGATTCGCAAAACATATCCGGCAATAAAGGTGGTAGCGCTTTCAGGTCTTGACGATTCTTTTAGTGTTACAAAAATGATTAAAGCCGGCTGTTGTGCTTATCTTCAGAAAAATATGAATTTGGATGATTTGGAATTGGCATTAGAGGAAATTTGGAGAAAAGGTTACTATAATTCCTATCTAACAAATATGGTCTACCAGGAACGTAATCTAAAGTTGATAGACCTAAAAGATCGGGAAATCGAGTTTTTAAAATTAGCCTGCACAGGTCTAACTTATCATGAGATTGCTGATAATATGTGCTTATCCATCAAAACAATTGATGGTTATAGAGCAGCTCTTTTTAATAAATTTCAGGTTAAGAATAGAATTGGGTTGGTACTAGAAGTCTTTAAGCATAACTTGATTAAGTTCTCATAAATAGATTTTTACATTGAATTTGTATGGATGTGCGTCAAACAGCTTTCATAATGCTTGTCGAACAGAACAAAAGGCAAAGGAGCGTTCTTTAATGCCTGCTGTAGCTCTCTTGCTGGTATTCCAAGATCCTTGGCCAACAAAGATAATATTGGAATACCCAGCTCTTTAATAAGCTCCAGCTCTTCAAGCAAAATAGCTCCCCTTTCTTTGGCCGTTTCATAAATAGTTTCAAAGGCAGATGATTTGCGGCTAATTTTTGTTTGAAGCGTTAGTAATTCATCCGCGTTTTCTTTAAGAAAATCGCCTAAATAACTATGGATCATCTTAACTTGATTCAAGCTAATACCTATTCTTGAAATTTTCATTTCATCTGATGTCCATTCGTTTACTACAATAAGGAGCTGATTTTTTTTGTGTGTAGGATCGAAATCAATAAAAGAAGAACCAGATTGTTGTTTAATTCTCAATTCTCTCACGTTGTACATATTGTGCAAAGGTACTATATTTTGGATCTTTATATAAAATAAGGAGTATATTTATGGTATATTTAGTTTTCTTGACATACTTTCTTACTTTATTATTGATCATTTCGCACAAGTATAAATTTTTTCCTTTTAATATTTTACGTGAAGGTTCTGCCTTTTTGAAAAGTAG
>DATMSZ010000149.1:0-6383 GCA_035565175.1 Pseudosphingobacterium sp. | reverse complement strand
GGCCCTTTTGGTAAAAAAGCTGACCGTTAAGGGAAGCATTGGGAAGATGCAGGGCATCAGGATGGCGGCAAAACCGAAGAGGAGTCCGTTAATGAATATCTGCCAGAGAGAGATATTTGTCTCTTCACTGGCGTTAACTTTCACGGTGCTTTCTTGTGGTGTTTGGGCTGCCTTTTCTTTCTGATCTAGGGAAGAAAGACTGTCGTTACCGGCGCTAGTATCTTCTGTTATTTCGGTGAATTCGATATCGTCAGAAGATATGGTATCTATATTTTGGGCTAAGGCAGGAGTAAGCCAGAAAAACAGAATATACGTGATTATTCTAATAAAAGATAAAGAGATATTCATTTTTTTATTTTAATAAGCTCCGAAAATAGGTTCTTTTAAACGACAAATAGGACGATATTCTTTAAAATCAGTCTCTATCGAGGTGTATCCCATTTTAATCGGCTCTTGCTTTACCAAATCCGTGCTTAAATACTTTTTGTTATCATCACATAATAAGGTAACTACAGTTGCATTTTCCCCGAGCTCTTCTTTAAGTTTTATGGCACCGATCACATTTGCTCCCGATGAAATGCCAACTGCAAGTCCTAACTGACCCGCCAGCTTCTGCGCCATGAGAATAGCGTCACCATCATTTGCCTTTACTACCTGATCCAGTTTATCGAGCTGAACAATTGCCGGTATAAACTCATCTGATATCCCTTGTATGCGATGGGTTCCTATCTTATATCCAGTAGAAAGTGTGGGGCTTTCGGCAGGTTCCAAGGGGTGGATTCGCACCTCCGGATATTGCTGACGCAAATAATTCCCCACACCCATCACAGTTCCTCCTGTACCTACTCCAGCAACGAAAGCATCGGGCATCAATCCTATACTTTTTAATTGTTCACTAATTTCTCTACCTGTGGTACGTTCGTGTGCCTCGGAGTTAAATCTATTTTCAAATTGCCGAGGTAAAAAAACACCTCCTTGAGCCGCCATTTCTTCACTCATTCTGATGCTTCCCAAGAAACCTCCCTCCTCTTTACTTACTAATATAATTTCCGCTCCCATACTTTTAATAATATCAATTCGTTCGCGGCTCAACCAGTTTGGCATAATTATTTTTACCTGGTGTCCTAAAGCCTTACCGATAGCAGAAAATGCAATTCCTGTATTTCCGCTTGTAGCTTCCACAATGGTATCTTGCGGTTTTATTTGACATTTTAGATAGGCTTGATACATGATGTAAAGTGCCATACGGTCTTTAATACTTCCCGTTAAATTATAATGCTCACATTTAACGTATATTTTGTTTTTTCGACCTTTATAAGAATAGTGCAATTCGAGCATAGGCGTATTTCCTACTAAATGCCATAAGTGTTTGAATCTGCTATCTAATTCGGGAGAAAGGCAGGCGCTTAATACTTCTTCTTTTGAGATAAATTTCATGCAATGATCTTTTTGGTTGATTAAAGCCCTCTTTACTTCGCATTGGATTTCAGTTACAAGAAAATTCCAGATAGACTTAGTAGACAAAGGGTTATTTTTTTTAGCAGAACTCTAAAAAGAAATAAGCGCAGAACTCTTGGTAGTTCCTATTGCTTTACGTTTACAAAGGTATTATATTTTTAAATGGAAACAAAATAACACAGCCCCTTCAACAAATCTTAGCGGGTTCGAAGAAAGGGCTTGGATATTATTTACTCTTTATTTTGATGCAGTTTCAATTCTCTCTTTAACTTTTCTCCAGTCAAAAATATGAAAAGTTCTGTTGGTACTCATCGCCACAAGAACCCCCTCCGGGAACTTTTCTCCTAAATTTACAGCTGTTGCATCTGCACCATCCGTTTCCATGGCGCTTACCGGGACTTCCGCTAAGAGGGGATACTCGTTATGATTTTCTTTTGCCCCTTCTCTTGGATACACCATAAACGTGTGAGCACCTTGATTAGAAACCAAAATATAGCCCGTGCTATCGCTCGTTTTATAAATCGCAATCCCTTCGTGATCTTTGGAGAACCCTGTCTGAGCAAATAAGGCGAGCTCCGAATTATCATGAAGATCAGGGTCAGCATAATATTTTCGAACCCCTGTTTGTTCATCGGAATAATAAATAAATCCAAGCTCATTATCAACGGCAATCGCTTCAATTTCCTTTTTGCCGCTATATTTTCCAAACTTGCGTACCGGCTCCGCCTTTACTTCCCCATTACCTCCATCTAGTAATCTATATTGCCATAAATACCCCTCCGCAGGACCTGATTTCCTGCCCACTACTGCAAAGATTTTTTGATCTTGCGGTCTTGTATATAAAGCAATACCCATAGGTCCTCGTTCCTCTTCCCCCACAAAAACTTCTATTCCTCCACCATCTATTGGGGAGAGATCTGGTAAACTAAAAATCCGCAGCTTATTTGTTTCCCGTTCCGTCGCTACAGCCACATCAATGGTTTTCCCATTAAATTGAAAACCGTAAGCAATATCAATATTATTAGGACGCTTGATACCTGTCAGTTTTTTCACAATCTTCCCTTTTAAATCAAACGCGTATAAACCGCCATCACTATCTTTATCTGTACCGATAATTAAGCTCTCGCTCGCATTCTTAGGATTAATCCAGATAGCTGGGTCATCACTATCATACGTAACTGTCTCTGTTATCACATCCGCTCTAAGTGTATCAACTGTATTGGTAGCGTTTGAAGTCTCTTTTACACCTTGACTCGATTCATTCCGACAAGCGGCAACGAGCATTCCACCAACAAGGCATAAACCCAAAAAGATCTTATTTCTATTGTTCATCGTCTAGTAAATTTACCGCAAAAATGCTCTTCACAGTGATTTAACACAAATTTTTAGCGTTACAAATAGTGAACAAAGGCATTTAAGTTATAAATAGTGGGTGATTAATAATGAGTGACAAGTGTTGGATAATGAATGATGAATTTTTAGCAAAAAGCATAAAGCGAAAGGCTTATAAGCTGACCAAAACTAACGACTAATAATAAGCAACGAATGAAGTCTTGACACTTCTGTCTTGATACTATTTCTTCTAAATAGACTGTAGAAAAGCTGTTAAACTTTTTCCTTGTTCAAGTCCCAATTTTTTTCGTAGACGATATCTAGAAACGCGTAGACTGTCGGCCGAAATACCTAAAAGAGCGGCAATATCAGGGGTATTCATATTCAATTTTATTAAGGAAACCAGGCGTAAATCGGTAGCTGACAGATCGGGATTTATTCTTTGGAGCTGATGAAAAAAATCTTGATTTATTTCTTCAAAAATCCTCCTAAAATCATCCCAATGTACCTCCTTGTGAAAACTCTGGTTTATTTTATTCAATAATTGCCGGAGCTCTCTTTTGTAACTTCTACTATCATTTCTAATTATTTCAGAAAGTGCTTTTTTCATTTCTTCCAGCAATTGATTTTTTTCAATCGCCTGAAGTGTATGCAAAGAGATCTCTCTTGCTTTACTTTCGACCTCTTTTTTCAATTGTTCTTCCTGAAGTTTCTTATTCTTTAACTCGACCTCCATTAATTGTTGTTTAGCCGATAGTAAAGCACTTTCTTTTTCACGTATATTCCGCTCATTGATGATACGCTGTCTTTGATTCTTTATAAAGACAAAAGACAGTATGATAAGTAATACCGCTACTATAGCAGACGCGAAATAAAGAACAGCGGCTGTTCTTTTTTGACGAGCCATATCTGCTATCTGGGCATCTTTTTGATTAATATCATATAGAACATTCAACAATGCCGCTTGATTCTTGCTATCTTCATTATATATATTTATATACATCTGCCTACTTAGCTCTAAATAATAAAATGTGCTGTCCGTTTTATTTAGAAAATTGTAGGTCTTTCCAAGATCCCGATAAGCACTGCTCAATCTGCTATAGGCCTTCGTTCTATTGGAGAGTTGCACTGCCTTTTGCGTATAAACGAGGGCCTCTTGGTATCTACCTGTTTTACGCAAAATGTCTCCCATATTATTATAGGCATCAATTAGCATCGAAGCATTACCATTTACTTTAAATCGCTCCAACGCTTTACTAAAATGTAGATAGGCTATATCATATTGTTCCTTATCTTCATAAATACTACCCAGATTTTCATGTATAAGCGCTATTCCATCTAAGTCTTTTATAAGTTCAAGCGATTTCATTGCTTTTGCTTGAAAGAAGAAGGCGCTATCATAATCGCTACTTTTTTCATACAAATGTCCTAAGTTGCCATAAGTATAGGCTAAACCTTTCTGATCATTATTGTTTGTATAAATCTTTATTGCTTCGAAATAAGATTGCTTCGCTTCTTTTCCTTGATTATTTAATAGCAATAACAAGCCTAAATCATTTAAATTACTGGCGCGCATGTTGTTTTGCCCAACAGTTTTCAAGAGTTCTTCCGCTTGTAGATGGTAATTTAGGGATTGAGCAACTAGTCCCATACCGTAACAGATTTGACCCATATGCTGCAGAGATAATGCTTGTTTTTTTTTATCTCCCTGCATAAGAGCCTCCTTATAGGCAGCATTTTCTGCGACAAATAGTGAGTCAACCGGTTGAACCGTAAATCGTTCCAAACGTTGCCGCACATCTTGCAAAGAAGTGTTAAACTGCGCGGTTACGGTACCTACACAAGTGAAGTAAAGCAAAAAACAAGCAATAAGAAACCGAGACGCCATCGTAATTACAAATTTATAAAGACAAGGTTAAGTTATTGTTAAACATTCATCATGCTACAGCAACAAAAAAACAAGCAAACGAGGAAGTCTCGCTTGCTTGTTTTTGAAATTAAGATGTTTGTAACGTATCTAAGAGCCCCCGGCAGCTTACAAATCAAATTTCAATCCCAAATTGTACCGTGGTTTGTAAAACTCATTCTGCATTGGTCGATTACTTGCACCCTGATAATATCTTAAAGATTGGTTGGTTAAGTTATTAGCTTCCACAAATACCCGTAAATATTTACCGAATTTATAGGATGCATTTGCATCCAAGAAAAATTGTTTATCATAATAGAAATCATAGAAGGCTTCTTCTCCGATCTCATCAATATAGGCAGCCGTATAATTAGCCGAAATTCTTGCGGAGAAGCGTTGGTTTTCCCATGATAAAGACCCATTTAACATGTGCGGTGCTGTTTGGGGCAATGTGATATCATTGCGAGGGTTTCCATCTCCATCAGCAATACCCTTCGCTTTTGATTTTGTGTAAGTATAATTGGCATAAACACCAAAACCTTTTAAGAATTTCCCAGGCAGGAAATCGAGCTGACGCTGAATAGCTACTTCAAATCCATAAACATCGACGCTTTCACCGTTTCTATCCTGAACAAAACGCCAGTTTTCTCCATCCGGTATTAAGTTGGTAGAGCCCGGAAAATCACGTGCAAAATCACTTGATGTATAATTTCTGTTGCTATATTTATAGATAAAGTTCTTTAGGTTTTTATAGTAAACACCCCCTGAAAGAATACCTACCGATTTAAAATATTTTTCTGCCATTAAATCGAAGTTCCAAGCATAAGTTGCTTTCAAACTCGGATTCCCAGCAAAAACTTGTCCGTCATCTACAATAGATTGCACGTAAGGCGCAATAGAGTAATAATTTGGTCGAGCCAACGCAGTTGTAACAGCTGCTCTTAAAATAAGGTCTTCCTCTGGAACATATTTAAACGTCACACTCGGTAATACATTTGTGTAACTATTTTCAATTGTACGAACCCCTGCCAATTCTTCTTCGTTATCCACTACATTTCCAGTGTATTCAGTTGAAGTATGCTCCACTCGGGCACCTAAAATCATTGATAACTGGTCACTAAAATCCTGATCCCAGCGAAGATAGCCTGCGGTAATCCTTTCTTTAGCTTTGTAATTGACTGCCAAAAACTCATCCGGTTTAGATTCTTCATCGAATTGCGCAGGATCTTTTAAATTAAAATTACCTAAAAGATGTTTATCTGCAAATAATCCAGGTGCATATTGATTACCAGGCTCGAAAGCACCTGTCCAATTAACTGTTTGGACATTGCCCAAAAGATCATAAGCATCGCTCGTTGGACTGTATTCAAAAAAGTTGTTATTCCTTTCTTTATCTTTTATACGCAAGCGTCCGCCAAATCGGAACCTACCTTTTTGTCCGTCAATTAACGAAAAGGGTATTCTAAAATTCAATTTAGCGCCAAATTCACTTTCGTCTGTATAATTGTAATTTTCACTAATCGCGTCTAACTCGCTCAACTGGGCATCTGGTTTTGAATAGACTAAATCGATCGGCCGATCATTATTTGAGGGCACCTGTTGAATAGCCACATCTGCTTCTCCTTCATAATTGATATAGCGTTCATGTGGCCGTTCTTCGCTAGCTTTCGAATAACTTACACCCCAG
>DATMSZ010000148.1:0-8477 GCA_035565175.1 Pseudosphingobacterium sp. | reverse complement strand
ATCAACGACCCTGTCTACGGTTTTGTATCCATACCGTCTGACTTGGTATTTGATTTAATCCAGCACCGATATTTTCAGCGCTTGCGTTATATTAAACAAGTTAGTTTAACCCATTTAGTTTATCCAGGGGCCTTACATACGCGTTTTCAACATGCACTGGGAGCAATGCACCTAATGGGACTGGCACTTGAAACGCTAAAAGGAAAAGACGTCGATATTAGTCCGGAAGAAGAAGAAGCGGCTATTATTGCTATACTATTACATGACATAGGCCATGGGCCATTTTCTCATTCTTTAGAGCATACACTGGTTCAAGGTGTATCACATGAATACATTTCATCGTTAATAATGAATGAGATAAATCAGATGTTTGAAGGAAAACTCACAATGGCTATTGAAATCTTTAAAGATAAATATCCTAAACGTTTCCTTCATCAGTTGGTATCTAGCCAGCTAGATACCGACCGGATGGACTATTTAAATAGAGATAGTTTTTTTACCGGGGTGTCTGAGGGAGTAATAAGCTTCGATAGAATCATCAAGATGCTGAATGTGGCTAATAATGGATTGGTAGTGGAACAGAAGGGGATTTATTCAGTGGAGAAATTTTTGATTGCCAGAAGACTGATGTACTGGCAAGTTTATTTGCATAAAACGGTCCTTAGCGCAGAGCAGATGTTGATAAAGATCTTGCAACGCGCTAAAGAATTAGCCGATAAGGGAATGGATGTTTTCGCCACCTCTTCCTTAGAACATTTTATAAAAAATAGGCTTACTAAGGAGGACTTCATTAGTGACAAGAATCACTTGCAACATTTTATAATGCTGGATGATACAGATGTGCTGGCAACTGTTAAAATGGGGGTATTGAACGAAGACAAAGTGTTGTCTAAGCTTTGCGACCGATTCATGAACAGAAGGTTATATCACGTAGAACTTAGTAATAACATTCCTTCAGCAGAAAAGATTGCACAGTTGAGGACCGATGCAATGAAATTGTTCAATGTAACAGAAGAGGAGGTGCATTACTTCGTTTTTACTCAACTAGTAGAGAATAGTGCGTATGATTTGGGCGAAGGGAATATAAATATTTTAATGAAGGATGGAACCATTCAGGATATAACGACGGCCTCCGATTTGTCAAATTTGGAAGTACTCGCTAAAAAAGTCCAGAAATTTATGATTGCTTATCCAAAAGAAATTCATTAATATAGTTGAGATACAAAGGAATTTAAAATTTGTTCATAATAATTTAACATATAAATTTGCGCGATGCAATTTACTGCGAAACAAATTAGCGAAATCGTTAACGGTTCTATCGAAGGAAATGGAGATGTTGTGGTATCGCGGGTGGAAAAAATTGAAGAAGCTACTGAAGGGGGGCTTACTTTTCTTGCAAACCCTAAATATGAAAACTATCTATATACTACTGGAGCATCAGTTATTATAGTAAATAATGATTTGGAAATTGAAGGGCCAATCAGCGCTACTTTAATTCGGGTGAAAAATGCCTACACCGCTATAACATTATTGCTAGATCAGTATAATAATATTAGATTCCATAAAACAGGAATCGAAGAACCTTCATTTATTCACCCAACTGCAAAGATTGGGAATGACGTATATATTGGAGCTTTCTCCTACATCGGGGCTGATGCAGTTATAGGAGACAATGTGAGTATTTATCCGCAAGTTTATATTGGAGATAATGTACAGGTAGGGAATAAAGCTATTCTATTTCCCGGGGTTAAAATTTATCACGATTGCGTGCTTGGTCAACAAGTGACAATCCACTCAGGGGCTGTTATTGGAAGCGACGGCTTTGGTTTTGCTCCGCAGGAAGATGGCACTTATCGTAAGATTAGTCAGATTGGAAATGTTGTTATAGAAGATCAAGTAGAGGTAGGTGCTAATACAACAATAGATCGGGCAACAATGGGACATACGATCGTGCGAAAAGGGGTTAAATTAGATAATTTGATTCAATTAGCACATAATGTAGAAATTGGTGAAAATTCCGTAATAGCGGCTCAAACGGGTGTTTCTGGAAGTACAAAAGTAGGAAAGCAGGTCATTCTCGGTGGTCAGGTGGGAGCCGTAGGACATATAACGATCGCGGATGGTACGCAAGTACAGGCGCAATCGGGTATCAACCGATCAATAGAAGAACCCGGATTAAAATGGGCGGGTACACCGGCGAGCCAATTCCAAACACAAATGCGCGCGCAGGTTGTGCTGCAAAGGCTGCCCGACTTAGAGCGACGTATTGATCGACTAGAAAAGTTATTGAAGGAATTTAGCGAAGAAAAAAACAAATAATAGGCTGATGATGGAAATCAAAGAGACATCAGTGAAAAATTATGCAAGAAAATGAATGTTAAACAAAGAACATTAAATTCGGAAATTACTATATCAGGAGTTGGACTTCATACTGGTAAACCTGCTACATTGGTTTTTAAACCGGCTCCTGTGAATCATGGATATAAATTCAAACGGGTTGATCTGGATGGACAGCCCATTGTTGATGCTGATGTTGATAATGTAACGGATACTTCCAGGGGAACGACGATCTCTCAGAACGGCGCTAGTGTGAGCACTGTGGAGCATTTGCTAGCCTCTCTGGTAGGAATGGAAATTGATAATGTGTTGATTGAGATTGATGGACCTGAAGTACCTATCATGGATGGAAGTGCACTTGTTTATGTGGAGGCCATAGAGAAAGCAGGATATAAAGATCAAGAAGCCGATAGGGAATATTATGAAATACCTCATAATATACATTATACAGAAGCAGAACGGAAAGTGGAAATGGTTGCTATGCCTTTAGATGGTTACCGATTTACTTGCATGATTGATTATAATTCTCCAGTTTTGGGTAGTCAGCATTCTGCCATTACCAGCATCAGTGAATTTAAAAAGGAAGTAGCTTCTTCAAGAACGTTTTGCTTTTTACATGAACTGGAAATGTTGTTGGAGCATAACTTGATTAAAGGTGGGGATCTGAACAATGCAATCGTTGTGGTAGATAAAGATGTGAGTAAAGATGAATTGAAGCATTTGGCGAAACTTTTTAATCGAGAAGATATTGATGTAGCACGAGAAGGTATTTTAAATAATATCAAATTACGTCACCAAAATGAACCCGCTCGTCATAAGCTACTTGATATGATCGGTGATCTGGCCTTAGTTGGAAGACCATTAAAGGGACATATCATGGCAGCTAGGCCCGGGCATGCCGCAAATGTGGCCTTTGCAAAAAAGATAAAAGCGCAGATAAGCAGGGAGAAAAATAAAAAATATACCAAAGTTTATGATCCAAACATGGTTCCTGTTTACGATACGGCTCAAATAATGAAGATTTTACCACATAGGCAACCAATGCTTATGATAGATAAGATTCTTGAGCTCACAAAGACACATGTTGTTGGATTGAAAAATGTAACCATGAACGAAGATTTATTCATGGGGCATTTCCCTAATGAACCTTTATTTCCAGGCGTTCTTCAAATTGAAGCGATGGCACAAACCGGTGGCATTTTGGTTTTAAACACGGTGTCAGACCCTGAAAACTATATCACACTTTTTCTGAAAATTGAAAATGCCCGATTTAAAGCACAGGTAAAACCGGGTGATACGATCATTTTTCAATGTAGTTTATTGCAACCAATTAGAAGAGGCATTGCACAAATGAAAGGTGTTGGAATGGTGGGAGAAAAGATCGTAGTAGAGGCCGAGTTAATGGCACAAATAGTTAAAGTAAAAGAAACGGACACGGAACCGAAACAAGGTTAGACAAAATGATTCAACCATTAGCATATATACATCCTCAGGCTAAGATAGCGGAAAATGTAGTTATTGAGCCCTTTGTAACAATACATAAGAACGTAGAGATTGGAGAAGGCACATGGATTGGCTCTAATGTAGTGATTATGGATGGCGCCCGTATTGGTAAGAACTGCCGCATATTCCCTGGGGCTGTTATAAGCGGTATTCCACAAGATTTAAAATTCGCGGGAGAGGAAACAACGGCTGAAATTGGTAATAATACAACTATAAGAGAGTGCGTAACCATAAATAGAGGCACAAAAGATCGTTGGAGAACGGTAGTGGGAAATAACTGCCTCATTCAAGCCTATAGTCATATAGCCCATGATTGTTTCGTTGGAGATAATTGTATTTTTTCAAATAGTAGCACTTTAGCAGGACATATAACGGTTGGTGACTATGTAGTACTTGCCGGAATGGTGGCTGTACATCAGTTTTGTCATATAGGTTCACACGCCTTTGTTGCTGGTGGCTCTCTTGTTAGAAAAGACGTTCCTCCTTTTGTAAAGGCAGCAAGAGAACCGTTGTCTTATGTTGGTATCAACTCGGTTGGTTTAAGAAGAAGAGGTTTTTCGTCAGAACAGATCAATGAGATTCAAGATATTTATCGTACAATGTTTGTTAAAAACAATAATTTAACAAAAGCATTGGATATTATTGAAACAGAATGTCAGCCAACAGAAATAAGAGATGAGATTTTGGACTTCGTTCGGAACTCTAACCGTGGTGTTATGAAAGGTTTTGGACAAGGAAAAGTAGGCCTTTAATGTTGTTCAGGCCGCTCAATTATTAAGTGTTAACCATTAGATTCAATACTTGGAAATAATACTTGAAAATATAGGTCGACGATTTAATCAGGATTGGATTTTTAAAGGGATAGATTATCAATTTATTCGTAATAAAAGTTACGCTATATTAGGTGCAAATGGTTCTGGCAAGTCTACGCTATTACAGGTCATCGTTTCTAGTCTAAGTCCTTCTAAAGGACATATCACTTATCAGTACGAGCAAAAGGAAATTGAAGTAGACAACTTTTTTTCTTATGTTTCCCTTGCAGCGCCTTACTTGGAATTAATCGAAGAATTTACATTAACAGAGCTTATCGATTTCCACTTTTCATTTAAGAAGATAACAGCGGGACTGGATACGAAGGGAATAATTGATTTGTTAGAGTTGCAGCAATCTGCCGATAAGGAAATACGTTATTTTTCTTCCGGCATGAAGCAAAGAACAAAACTGGCGCTTGCCTGTTGTGCAGATACTCCCGCGTTGTTTTTGGATGAACCTACGTCCAACTTAGATACCAAGGGGATTGCCTGGTATCATAAATTGGTACAACGTTTCGGGGCAAATAAATTATTGGTTATTTGCTCTAATCAGTTACATGAATATGAATTTTGCAATTTTCAATTACAAATAGAGGCTTATAAATAAATCCATTAGTAAATCTAGACGCTGTTTTGTGAATACAAAATTTAAGTCTACCTTTGCTGCTCCAAATAAAGAGTCTTTTTTTTCTTTTAAAATATAATAAAACTATGGCAAAAGCTTCTGATGTAAAAACAGGTAATATCTTGAGGTTTAATGGCGAATTAGTATCTGTTGACGAATATATCCATCGTACTCCTGGGAATTTACGCGCTTTTTATCAGGCTAAAATGCGTAACGTAAAAACAGGGAAATTGGTAGAATATCGTTTCCGTACAGACGAGGAAGTGGAGATTGCTCGCGTAGAAACAAACGATTATCAGTACTTGTATGATGAAGGTGATTTCTTTGTTGTAATGGATAATGTTTCTTTCGAACAGTTTAATATTCCTAAATCTTTGTTCGGCGGTACAGCACGGTTCTTGAAAGAAGGCATGAATGTATTGGTTGCATTTGAAAGTGATGAGCCAATTATGGCACAGGCGCCAACAACAGTTGAACTTGAAATTACATACACTGAACCAGCTGTAAAAGGAGATACTTCAACGAATGCTTTGAAAAGTGCAACGGTAGAAACTGGTGTAGAAATTCGCGTTCCCTTGTTTATCAATCAAGGCGATAAGGTAAAAGTAGATACACGCTCGGGAGATTATATCGAACGGGTTAAATAATTTGATTAAGTTTTTAGTTTAGATTGATTAGACGGTCTTAGAGTTTTCTCTAAGACCGTTTTTGTATTACCCATAAAGTGTTGACGTTATGTTTACTAAACAGGAATGTAGAGTAAGATTTAAGTTTATGCGGGATCAACTTACAACAGTTGAATATGCCCGATTGAATCTGCTGCTTTTGGAGAATTTTAAGCAGTTATCAGCTATATTAACGCATGTTCGGTATTTACATACGTACCTGCCAATCGTTAAAAATAAAGAACCTGATAGTTTGTTGATTGTTGATTATTTAAAGACGGAATGGCCCGAAATAAACTTGGTCGTACCGAAAAGTGATTTAACCAGCAATCTGATGACACACCATTTGTTAGACAGTGGGCAAGGGCTGATCAGCAACAAATGGGGAATTGATGAGCCTATTGCAGGCGAATCGATTAAAGAGCAACTAATCGATATGGTTTTGCTTCCCCTGCTGGCCTTTGATATGGAGGGTGCAAGAGTTGGATATGGAAAAGGCTATTACGACAAATTTCTTGCAAACTGTAAACCAGGTGTGCAGAAGATAGGTTTGTCATTATTCGATCCAGTAGATAGGATTATCGACATTGAAAGCCATGATGTTCCTTTAGATATTTGTGTAACCCCAAATAAGATATGGACTTTTCGATCATAAACAATAAGCACGCTGCTGTTTATAGAATTTTATTAGCCGAAAATATCATTAAGCAATCCAGCTAATCGTACACCACCCTTTAAAAGTTGCTTATTTAATATTTCTACGTTATCAAAATTATAACGGTAACTAAGTTTATCTCCATCACTAACCTTTGTATAAAGTGATTCTGCTAACGTATACGATTCAAATAACCATTGCTCGATCGAACTGCTGGTCCACAATTGGCGTTGTTGTTTATCAACAAAATTAATAGCTTTTGCATATTCTGTATAACTGAGTTGTTGATAATCTATTAATTGTTCGTCCCACACCCTATGTAAATTAGTTGGAGTCCCAAACCAGTAAAGATTAATCTTATTTCCTCCAAGATCTGCTAATCTGCCTGTATGCATCGGTTGGTGAACATCCCCAACAATATGCACTAAAAGTCGCACATACATAAGCGCCGTTTCTTTATCTATAGAGGGGTGGCGTTTAAGCTCACCAATAAGCATGTGCAGTTTATTATAGGCATTCGCTGTCGTGTCTGTAGCCAGCACTTGTTTTAATAGATCAAAACTTTGTCCGCTTGTAAAGTTTACATAGTGCCAGCTATTTAAGTATCGGAAATTGGGATCCGATTTAATGAAATCCGGCCAGTTTGCGCTCATGGCCAAAGATTCGTTGCCCAAAATTTTCTTGAGATTCTTTCGTGCCTTTTTTGTTAAATAGGAGTCTGCAATATCTGCTACTACCCTGTGGCCTGTTAATCCCCAAGCGTAGCTATTTGAATAAGAGAAGCAATAAATGATAATATATAAGGCGATGAAGGTTAATTTTTTTCCCATATAACAAAGTTAGGACAATTTTACTTCCAGATAAATCTTTTTAATTTCTTTTCGCTTTATTCATTATAGCTATCTTTGCTTTTTGAAACTAAAAACTTAATAATAATGAGTGTTGAAAGAGGTCCGATTTCCAAATTTATTGAAAAGAATTATTTGCATTTCAACGCTGCGTCATTAGTAGATGCAGCAAAGGGTTATGAAGCACATTTAGATGAAGGTGGAAAGATGATGATTACCCTTGCAGGAGCTATGAGTACCGCAGAATTAGGTATCTCTTTGGCTGAGATGATCCGTCAGGATAAAGTTTCGATCATTAGCTGTACAGGCGCCAATTTAGAGGAAGATATCATGAATTTGGTGGCGCACTCTCATTATAAGCGCGTTCCTAACTATAGAGATTTAAGTCCTCAGGACGAATGGGATTTATTAGAGAACCATTATAATCGGGTAACAGATACTTGTATACCGGAAGAAGAAGCTTTTAGAAGGATTCAGCAGCATATTTATAAAATTTGGAAAGATGCAGAAGCCACGGGAGAACGTTATTTCCCACATGAATTTATGTACAAAATGCTGAATAGTAGGGTGCTGGAGCAACACTATGAAATTGATCCTAAAAATTCATGGATGCTTGCAGCTGCGGAAAAAAATTTACCGATTGTTGT
Organism: Pseudosphingobacterium sp.; assembly: GCA_035565175.1. Lineage (GTDB taxonomy): Bacteria > Bacteroidota > Bacteroidia > Sphingobacteriales > Sphingobacteriaceae > Olivibacter. Next base: position 385 of record DATMSZ010000148.1, on the reverse strand, counting down.
GCCCGGATGGGAAGATAGCACGATGGGTAATATTTTTGCCTCTTATGTGATCAAAGGAGAATTGAAGGCTTCGACAATGAAAAGTGGTATAGAATATATGACTTACTTGGCCGATTGGTATGTGAAAAATAGCGAAGGAAAAGGAATTGGGTTTTTCCAAATTGGAGGCGGAATTGCGGGAGACTTTCCGATATGTGTAGTTCCAATGCTTTATCAGGATATGGAAATGGAAAATATACCATTTTGGAGCTATTTCTGTCAGATCTCCGATTCCACAACCTCGTACGGTTCCTATTCAGGGGCTGTGCCAAATGAAAAAATTACTTGGGGAAAGTTAGATATTAACACGCCTAAATATATTGTAGAATCAGATGCTACAATAGTT
>DATMSZ010000147.1:0-17036 GCA_035565175.1 Pseudosphingobacterium sp. | reverse complement strand
GCGAAAGCGGCTTACCTCACTACCTTATTGAACAAAAAAGAGCATAAACAAATAGAAACTTTCAAAAGTCCATTAGAAATGAGACTGGTTAATAGAAGCTCCCAGGAATTGCTGCTTTTTCTGCTCTGCAATCGCGCAGCTACCCTACAAATTCACGAAATAGGAGCCAGTGCAACTGAGACAGCATAACTATCTTCCAACAACCTGTATTTTATAATTTCATGGTTCTCAACCGTCAGTTGTATAAAAAATAAAGAGTCAACTACTTTGCCGGTTTGCAGCATTTTTGTTGAAAATTCTCCTGAAATGACAGCCTTTTTTCCGTCAATAAAGATGTTGTCAATGATGGCAGAAAGCGGCTCAGTATTTTGCCAAAGCAATCTATAAAACGCTAAAACTTCTTGCCTACTTTTTCTTTTTCCAAGCCACAATACATTGGCTTCATCCCCCGGTATGTACCAGTCAACATTGTTAGCAAAAAGGGTAGTCAAATTTTTCAAGTCTCTCTCGCTAAGATATTGCAATAACTTTTGAACTGTGTTTTGTGTATTGTTCATTATTGGTAATTTTTTATCATTTTTTGGCATAGATTATCATACCTTCGTCCTAGCTAGATCTGCGAATACTCCACTGGTTGAAGAAATGTGGTCGTTATCTTAGATACAAGCTTGGAGTCTGCATATTCCGGAATTGCACTGATTTTCTTCCATTCAGGATCAGCACTGAAAGATTTCCAATGCTGGTCGTGTGAGGCCATATCATCGAAGGTAACCATATAAATAAGGTTCGGTCGGGCCTCTCCTATGATCGTTTCTCCAAAGAAAACTGGCTTAAAACCTAGCCGTTTGAAAATATCAATCTCCCCTACGTCATTGAACATCTCACGTTTCTTTGTTCCTGCTGCCTCGCTCGCATGCTCATATCTGCGCAGCTCGAAAATACGCTTATCCTTCGGTGGGAGTTCTATGCCAGGCATGTTTTTAAAGGCTTTAAGTAAGGAACTTTTTATACGGTCATATGCCGGTTTTGTTGCTGGAGCATTCAGATAGGCAGCACCTTCTGTAATATAAAGTTTATCCTGTTCAAGCCTATTATTTATCGTCTCAAACTCGTGTAGCGATTGATAAGGGATTAGCACAACCAATATTGATTGTCCCGAAGGCTTAAGTTCGGTAAATACACCGATGTTTTCAATACCCAGTCTGTTCAATGCAGGAATTGCTGCTTTTTCAAGGTAGTCTTCCACCAGGCGCTGCTGGTTAGCATCCTTTAAAGTATAGGTTCTAAGTTCATAGTACATCTGTGTCTTATTGCTAGGGTTAAGTTGAGCAAATCCAATCCGCGGCAGTATTGCAGCGGCAGCACTGCTTATGATTGATGTCTTTACAAAAACACGTCTTTTCATATTAGATATCAGTTTAACAGAGATAAATTTTACAAGGATAACGATTGCATCTATTTGCAAGTTTCAATCCACCAAGTTATTATTTAAATATTATATATACAGTATGTAAAGAAACAAAGAGTCAGCAGCAATTGTAAGGCTTAGTTATTCCTATTAATCCACCGTTTTTTGGAACCTAGATTTCACGCTGTATAATGAATGAAGGAACAACTATCAAGGAAAAGAAAGTGTTCCTTAGCAGCCGTAAAAGAAAACGTTTGTCAGGGCATTCGGGCGCATGAGATAGAATATTAGCCTTTTCCGATAAAGGTAGTTGACTTTGTCGTCAATACCCATTTATATCTATTAACAGATAATTTCTCTATAAAATTCGCGTATAAACTGTAACATGTTGTTTTAACATGATTCTAATTAACAATACGTAATAGATCTAAAGTGATAATACAATAAACTATATGCAGAACAACAGAATTTCTGCTTGGAGAAGAATTAATAGCTGGATTCGCAACGCCATATCTTCCATTAGTCCTAACCAAGCCACTCTGAAAGCCAGCGGTATCGGAATTTTTATAGTTACCTTAATCTTTTTCACCTTTACAATGGCAGATTCATTGTTAAATGGCGTTGGGTTTGGTTATTACTTGCTAAGTTTACTATGTTACATATTGGTGGCTTACATTGTTGCCTGGCTACTGAGTTTGGTTGTAGGTATGATTGGAAAAACTCCTCGCAATTTCCGAACCGCAGGAGCTTTCACTATTTTTTACATACTGTTTTTTGAGCGATTAAATCAGCCATATAATTGGATATTAATCAGCATCTTGGCCTTCTTTCCAGCATTAATTTTTGGTGCAATATATTACTGGAAAACACATCGCGGAATCAAGTGGCCTAAAAAGAAGCGAATCATCGTAGGGTCTTCATTGATTTTAGGCATTTTTGGTTTGGGCTTTGGTTTATTCCTTTTCTTCTATCCTGGGCGCATTGTTGACTCAGTAAAAAATCACACAATACTCACCAACTTGCCAAAGCCTATTGAAGCAGTAGATCCTTCGAACCCTGGAACCTTTGCTGTCTCGTTCCTCACTTATGGCTCTGGAAAGGATAAGCATAGGGCAATATATGGCAAAGAAGCTAAAATAAAAACGTCGCCTGTGGATGCGTCTTTTATGCTTAAAACCTGGACAGGAATATCGGGAAAATTGCGAACGAAGTACTTCGGTTTCGATCAGACGGAATTGCCTTTAAATGCGATGGTTTGGTACCCTCAAAAACTACAGGGTCCCGCGCCACTCGTTCTTATTGTTCATGGGAACCACTTGGCACAAGATTGGTCAGAAGGTGGGTATGACTATCTAGCTGAATTACTGGCAAGCAAGGGCTATATTGTAGCTTCAGTGGATGAAAACTTTCTCAATGGAAGTTTTACAGATATGCCAAGAGGAGGTTTAGAAAATGAAAACGGCACTAGAGGTTGGCTTATGTTGAAACATTTAGAGCTTTGGCGAAAATGGAATCAGGACCCTAATAATCCATTTTTCCATTTGGTGGATATGGATCGTATTGCCCTTATGGGACATTCAAGAGGAGGTGAAGCCATGTCTCATGCAGCATTATTCAACACGTTACCCTGCTTTCCGGATGACGCTCACGAAGTTTTTAATTTTAATTTTAACATAAAAGCCTATGTAGCAATTGCACCTGTTGATGGACAATATAAACCAGCATCAGTTCTGGCTACGCTAAAAGATATAAATTATTTCGTTATTCAAGGAACACATGATATGGATATGCAATCTTATGGTGGCCTGAGTACTTATCAACGTATCCAGTATTCTCCTTCTTATAATGGTTTTAAGGCGGGGCTGTATGTACACCATGCGAACCATGGACAATTTAATACATCGTGGGGAAAATACGACGGGAGCAGCCCCTTTATAAATCAATTTAATATGACCAATGTAATGCCTGCACAAGAACAGGAAAAAATTGCCAAGGTGTATATTAGTGCCTTTCTTGATTTAAACCTTAAAGGACTCACGGTTTATAAGCCATTATTTATGGATTATCGTTATGGACGCCAATGGCTTCCCAAACAGCTATATCTAAATCAATATGAAAGCAGTAAGTCAAACTTTATTGCTAGGTATGAAGAAGATTTGAATCTGCAAACCGCTAGCATGCCAGATGTTTCAATAAAATCTGAGCATCTCAGTGTTTGGAAAGAAGCACAGCACAATCTTATGTGGAACGATCATATTTCCCGAGCTGCTTATATTGGTTGGAATAGAGAAGAGATTGACTCTTTGGTGGGAAAATACACCTTCATTTTTCCCGACAGCACCAATCTAGACCTTAATGGCAAATTTTTAACATTTAACTTAGCTGAAAGTGACGAGAGCTCTCTTCATATTCAAAAGGGAATGAACCAGAAAGAAAAACAGAAAAAAGAAAAACTCCATGCTCAAAAAGAGAAAAAGGATAACAAAAACGCTAAGGAAAAGGAGGCAATTGACTTCACACTAGAGCTAACAGATCGGGCGGGCGCTCATATCCAATTTTCACTCAGTGAATGCATGCCTTTACAGCGTCAGATAAAGAAAAAGTTGACGAAATATGCCTTTTTAAACGCTAATGATGATGCAGAAGCCATTCCAGATTTTTTTTATTTTGATCTGGATAAACTACAAACAAAGTACCCAAATTTTTCCATGAACAAGCTTCATAACATCCGTTTCATTTTTGACAAGTCTCCATCGGGTGTAATCATTTTAGATGATATTGGATTTATGGATTTAAAAGATTGATCTTTTACATAAGGAGGCTAATTGCTGATGACGGGCAATTTCTCCATGCTCTTCTTTGGTTTGTTTTTTAGTCTGGCAGCTGGAGTGATCTTATGATCATTATCTTGCACCGAAAACAAGATGAATACACGTGCACAAGATCATCCCACAAAAATAGCTGCATCCTTACAAGCTGTGTCTTGTCCTACTATAGGTTGTCATTAAGGCAAGGTAAAAATAAAACCATTAATCCCTTATGACTAGACCTTACTGCTTTGTTCCCCTAAAATTGTAAGTAACATCATCTGAGGAACCCGGAAGTGTCACAATAAGAATATTTTTTTCCGAGTGTTGATACGCCAGCGTACCTTCGGGTGTTCCAATGGCCTCAACATCATCAGAATTCGGTATCGCTTTTACATTGATGGTTTTTGACGTTACATTGGAATATGGTTCGCCCGGTTTTGGTGCAATCTTTACTTTGTTGCCGCTTTCTTTGGTAATCACAATAATTGCATTAAAATATTCCTGGGTAGCATCGAGCGTTCCTTTATATGTTCCCACAACTCTTTTTGCAGCATCCTCATCCAAATTTACAGGTGAACCTTCTTCTTTTTTATTACAGGAAGACAATACGGTTAGCGCTAATACCGATAATACCAATGATAAATTCTTACTTACTGATTTCATAGATTAATTTTTACTTTTAAACTGATCAAAGTTACCCCGTCCGTTTTCGTAGACATGTGCAAGAATGCTCAATTCTTCATTTTTTTTCAATCACTAACAGTTATCAGATTTCTTAATGGATTATAACGCTATGAGGTTAGCCGGCCCCGGACATTTATTGGTCGGCAAGAAGACCATTTTTTTGCATCCAATTCTGACAACTCGGAAACCAGTTGTTTTTATTTTCTGGATCAGAGATGCCAAATCCATGTCCCCCTGATTGCAGGATATGCAACTCGCCGGGAACACCGGCTTTAAGCATTGCATCAAAGAAACTCAGGCTATTTTTTACGGGGATGACATCATCGTCAGCAGCGTGAATCAAATAGGTAGGTGGTGTTTTGGCGCCTACATGTCTATCGGTACTGTATAAATTTAATGTCTCTTGCGAAGGCTCCTTTCCGATTAAATTTTCCCTGGTGCGCGATATATGCGGGTCATAAAGAATGACCGGATAGAGCAGGATCATAAAATCCGGTCTAAGCGATATGTTTTCATTGTTGTCAATCACCACCCTATTTATCTGCGTACCAGCGGTCGATACCAAGTGCCCCCCTGCCGATAATCCGATCATACCGATTTTTAGTGGATCTATGTTCCATTCGCCAGCTCTTTCGCGCACGATCTTAATCGCCGTCTGAGCATCTTGTAAAGGACCTATTGTTTTATCGATCATGATTTTTTCACTGGGCAGACGATATTTTACAACAAATGCAGCAACTCCGAGCGCCTTAAATGCTTTTGCAAGCTCGACACATTTTTTTGGAGCCAGCACAAAATAGCCGCCACCTGCAAAGATAATCACAGCAGTACCGTTAGCCTTACCTTTCTCTGGAAAGTAGCCTTGCATATCCGGGAAACTTACATTGCTGATCAGACCGGCACTGTCGGTCTGCTCTATATAGTCCGGAGGTGTTTTTTTTGAATTTGGGATGCCATGCGGATAAAGTGGTATCACCTGATCCTGCGCCCGGCAAAGGGGTATCGATAAGGTACAAAAGATTAAGATAATTGCTCGTTTCAATTTCACTGGAGTTAGCATAGCATGATCAGATTTTAAAATTGATCTAAATTATACCATCCCAGGTACTAAACGTATGCAAGAATGCTCAATTTAAGCGTAAGCCCTTCTAAAGATTAAAGGTTGGGTGCCATAAGCCGATTTAAATGCCCTGCAAAAAGCACTCACATTCTCAAAACCGCATTGCCAGGTGATCTCGTGTACAGGTTTATCGCTGTTCTTAAGGAGTTCGGTAGCCCGATCCAGCCTGATCTGCATCAGGTACTGATATGGGGTGGTCTTAAAAACAGACTTAAATTGCCTGACGAGCTGTGGAACTGATAAACAGGCATTACTGCTAAGTGTATCTAGATCATGCTTTTCCATAAACGTGGAATGAAGAAAATCTTTGGCTACACATAGGCGTTTGTATATCTCCATTTTGGAGCTTAGCTTCACCGCAGAAACCTCAGTCGCCCGTCTTGATTCTGATTTGAGCGTGCTGATCAGATAATGAAGAAAAAAAACAAGCTGTTCTTCTATACCCTCATTATAACCATGGATTTCCAGATCTGAAATCAGCGTTGCAAGTTGCAACTGTACTTCAGGTTCAATGGCATTGAGTGTCTGGAAAAACTCGGGTTGCGCATTGTGAATGAGAAAAGGATTATCAAGTAATTCGTTATCATCTTTCAATGTGTCGTTAAAGATTGAAGATGCAAATTCCTTTTTAAAGAAAACCGATATCCCTCTAACACTTTCATGGGTATCAATACTACAGGAGTAATTCTGTTCATTGTTAAGGATCAGGAATTGCCCAGGCCTTATTGCCAGTCTGCGGTTATTAATGCCATACCACTCTTCACCCTCCAATATCGTCTTAAAAGACAGACATCCGACATGGTCATTACAAAAACTAAAACTGCTTGTTGTATTGAAAACAACATTATGCTCTTTAAACCTGCTAAAGTGTAGCTCTTCGTTAAAATCTGGGCTGGAGTGATCGGGAAGAGAAGTTAAATACATATGATGATTTTATCTTAATCTGAAAAGACATAAACAATATAGGGATTTTCCGATAAAAACAAGATTAATTTCAAAGTAAAACCACTCATCTCCAGATTGAATTTTTTCAGGCAATAGTTATACCAATGGTCTCACATTTCGCTCTGTTTTTCAGCGTTTTCAGGTGATTTCTGCCTTGCCGTCCATTTCGAATTTTGAGATACTTCCTACTACGGTTTCGCCAGCAAAAATTGTTTCCATCGCGACGGTAGAGTTTTTTAGAAGCTCTCTCTGTTAAACAGCTTTACCCTTATAACGCGCTATTATTACAACTGTTGTAATACTTGCATTATATTGTTTTGCCCCCAATGTTCAACATATTTACCGTCACGAAGTCGTACAAAGTCCATAACGCTAAATGCCAGCTGTTTGGCCGTTGATGGCCCATTATTTCACCAGAATGTAATGCATGAAGGTTTTGCGTGTCGCAACCACATCGCCTTCAGAAACTTGTTCGTGAATTTCAACCTTAATATTTGAAAATCCGCGATGCAGTAAAGAAACGAAATGTACAAGCCCCTCAACATTATTTGGAATCGGGCTTATTGCTGTGCTGTTTATAAAATCACTTGCTACGATTTCCTTCAATACTTCGGCGTTCCCTTGTTCGAGAAACTCCATATTGAATCTTATTACTACTGCTTTGTTATCTGATGCTGTCATTATAATTGTTACAAATTGTTATTCAAGCTGATTTATTTTCGGCTATTAGCCTTATTTGTCAAGAAAGTTATCCTTTTTTTTGGGACACTTAATTTTTCAATAGCCAAAAGACTAGCTTATGTTTTTTGCAATTCGAAATCCGAGATCATCAATTTTAAATTTTGTGGGATGGCTTCTTCGTCGGACTGTTGCCATGACGCTTCTTTCTTCATCACACCAACCTCCACCTCTAAAAATACGATAGGTTCCATAAACTTCCGTGTCGTACAAGTCTGTGCACCACTCCCAAACATTGCCTAACATATCATACAGTCCCCAAGCATTCGGCTTCTTTTGTCCAACATTATGAGTTGTCCTTTCTGAGTTGCTTTTGTACCAGGCAATCGAATCTAGCTCGCCGTATTTATTTCCTTTTGTTCCTGCTTTACAGGCATACTGCCACTCTGCTTCTGTAGGTAAGCGAAATCCATTGGATGTTGAGTTGAAAGTGATTTCTTCTTCGTTATCATCAAATAAATAGCATGGTTTTAATCCTCCTTGAAAAGATAATTTATTACAAAAATGTACAGCATCTCTCCAGGTTACGGTTTCTACAGGATGGCTTTCCCCCCTAAAAGTGCTTGGCGCCTCATTCGTGACGTTGAAATAAAGGCTCTGGATTACTGGAAATTTCCCGAGAAGAAAAGGTTCTACATCAACAGTCCACTCCCGTTTTGTTCTATCGTCCCGTTGGTTAATGCTTCCCTTGGGTATTTGTACCATCTGTTCATAGATGCCTGAAATCAATGACGCTTTGCTTTTCTCTATATGCATTCTTTTCTGAGTGCTAATTTTGATCACTGATAGGTGCTTTTTTGTTGATCTGGCATATCTCAGGTCAACTTGTAAATGAACTCCTCTATTTCCATTTGCCGCGCATTGGCAAAGCCCTTGTCTGTACCGATTTTTACAAAGCCGCATTTCTCTAAAACTTTCTGCGAACCAAAATTGTCAAATGCCACACGTCCAAAAATAGGACGGGTGGTTTCAATGGCAAGAAATTCCTTCATGGCTTTTGTTCCAATTCCCCGTCCCCAAAATTTTCGATCTATCCAATAGGTGATTTCTGCCCTGCCGTCCATTTCGAATTTTGAGATGCTTCCTACTACGGTTTCGCCAACAAAAATTGTTCTCATCGCTACGGTAGGCTTTTTTAGAAGTTCTCTGTATTTTTCAAGGAAGGCTGTTTTATCTGCCCAGTTTTTAGGCATAAACGCTGCCAGATAGCCTGCTTCTTTATTAAGCTGGAATTGAAAGAAATATTCCAGATCGGTTACTTCCGTTTGCTTTAGGACTATGTCAGAACTATTTTCAGTCATTTTTATCTAGTTGCTTACTGTTTAAGTTACTGTTCTCAAAGGCTGTGACCTGGCATCACCCTGTTTAGCAGAGCAGGTTAACCTATCATCACATTTTTACTTATAAGGTTCAAAAATGATTCTTCGATAAGACGTTAATCCGGGGATACCACTATCCAATACTTCACATATCACATGAAAAGTCTTGCCCACGGCATCGTCCGGTACCATTATCGTTGTTTGATCTGTATCGGCATTCAATATGGCAATCTCGTTCTTGTACGTTCCCGCTTCTGGCAGTATCCACCATTTATAATGGAGGGAGTCGCCATCAGGATCAATTGATTTTGAAGCGTCAAGCACAACCTTTTTACCGGCCTTAGGGTGCATGTACAATATATCCATGCCGTCCTTATTGTTAACGGTAATTGCAGGATTACGATTCCCCTTTCCGTCTTTTGCCCAATCCATTCGTGCTGCGAAATTAGCAAATATCGCTGGATAGAAATAGTTTTCATATTTCTTTGAGATTTCTTTGGTTGAGGAGCTACTGTTCGTGAAACAAGAAGTTTTGCCATCCATGCTCATAGCCCATTCAAAGTATCCTCCCCATCCAGCCTGATTGTAAACACTCGGGTCATTTAAGCCAGTCGGCATCACATGCAAGAAAGAAGGTGTATCTCCTTCAACACCCCATTTGTACTTTGGATATATTTTACCCAAATTACCGTGTCCTTGTATTTGTGCGGCATATTCTTTCCATCTGCTACTCCCTATGCTATTTTGTGAAAGCCATGCACTTTCATCCCAGATAAAGTAAAGATCTTTTCCGCATTCTTTGCGCATCCATTGGTGCGAACTGAATGTGTAATTTTTGGCTTCTTTTATAGGGACATCTTGGTCGGTAATGGTATAGACACGAAGTTTATGCAAGAATTTTTTTACTTCCGCTTCGCTTCGTTGTTGCTTTACCTTCCAAATAGCTTGTGCCAAGGTGTTACCTCCACCCCAAACCAATACCCACACTGGGCGTTTGTCGTCCTCTTCGGCCAATTTGATAATAAAATCACTGCCGGCCGAATTGTTATCGTTCCCTATTCTTGCGTAACCCAAATCAAGACTCCCAAACATTATCCGGCTTTTTAAATAATCAGCACTTGGCCAATATCCCATCTTCTGATACTCCGATTCCTTCTCAAAGGACAAAAAATTCGATTGTCCCGACCGCTTCATTAGGTTTGGTAAATCTTTTTCATAAGCTTCAATGGTAATCTTCAGGCTGTCTATCCAGTTGGAGGGATAAGAACGATCGCTATTATTCCATCCGCCTGTTGCAATCAAGGCTTCTATTTCATATAGATCAGCGTGAGCGAGAAGTCGGATCATCGATTCCATATCATCGGGTTCTATATGCGCGGGGGCAATATCTGTTAGTATTACGATCCGCGGTTTTAATTGAATATCGTCATTTTCAATGATCGGCGCAGCAATGGCCCGTTGCATTGCTATGAGTAATAAAGCGCCGAAAAAACATCTTTTTAACATGATATCTAAACTATAAATTAATATTTACAAAGCTTTGCGTGATCCAGCACATGCATTGACTTACATGTTAGCAGCCATCAATATTTATACAAGTATACCATACATTAGGCAGCACAGAAGCAAAGATACCACCGTAGAGGCTTTTCCTATAGCACAAATGTTTCAGATAACAGTAATAAACTACAGTTCGTGTTTTGTTCTTAACCATTTCCATCTCTTCGCCCAACCCTGTAATACCGCGTTCCTCCATCTCTTTACGGTAATGCCGCCCTGTATTTTGCCATCGTATAGAATGGGGTCACTTCGGTCAGTATACCAGTTAGCCCCCAAGACGTAATCCGTTTCTCTGGCTTTGCCCGGCCACTGATTATCTACCACGAGCTCGCCTGACTGCTTCGGAAAACCGGGGATGGAAGAGATGATCTTGTAAGATAAGGTTTCGGCCTGTTTAGGCACATACCTCACCACATAGTTACCTTCTCCCCTATAGTATCCGGGCCATTTTTGTTCACCGATGCCAGCCTTTACACTTAAGGTAAAGCAGGCGGAATCGGCAGGGATATCTAACAGTGGCCCCTTGATATGGAATTCCAGCACGGAACAAACCGTTACGGTATCTGTTAATGTAGTTTGCCGATTGAACACAATACGCGAGCTACGATCAAACTTCTCAAAACTACCGCCCCAACCTTCTTTCAAAGGGTTGTTGGGATCACCATCCATCATGTATAAAAGGGAGGGAGTATCACCCATTTTTACGTTACCTTCGTAATACTGAATAAAATCCTTTCCCATGTAGCCTGCGCCCTGAATATACTTCTTGTAATATTCAGTGGTTTTTACACTATCAGGCATTCCCTTGTTGGAAAAGAAACCATAATAAGATGAGTTGTTTTCAATAAACCACAGGTCTGGAAAGTGCTCAACTATATATGCGTAACTGTTGGCGCTCCATTTTTTGTTCGGTCCTCCAATCCAGTAAACTCTAATTTTTCCCTGAATATCTGGAGCGTCATGTAAGGCCTGAGCAAGGTCATCAAGTCCACCCCAAACCAAAATCCAAAGAGGTTGACTACTTTGCTTACGGGCACATTTCACTATCCAGTCAGACCCTTCTGTGGCCGATGCGTAGCCTGCAAAGGGTGCCGGTCCCTGTCTTCCCTGTTTACAAATGGCACGCAAGGTTTCGGCCGATGGGAAACCCCCTCTATGCTTTCTCAGCTTTGGCAGGTCCTTTTCAAACAAAGCGATCATATCAAAGATATCCTGTTTCGTACCTTGCCCATATGAAGGAGAAGAAATAAGGCCTTCGGTATTAAACAGGTCACTGTACATCAGAAAATGGGTCATCGATTGGTTATCGTCCGGATCGGTGCCGCCGATGTCCGTGCTGATAAGGATACGGTGCTTGGGGGTTTCTTTGTCTTGGCCAGCGCAAAATAGCGGAACGGCAAGAAGAGCGAAAAAGATGAGAATTGTGTTTGTTTTCATAAAGATACGTCTGGTATTATTGGCGATTAAAGCAGAATGGATAAAAGAAAGTGCCCCGCCTTCCTTAAGCCTACTTCTTCTCATAATGGTTTAGACAAGTGTAGCCATTACAATTTACTATTGGAAAGAGCCGAGCGGGTTTTTCTACGCAATCGTTCCCGGCATCGTTTGCATCTTATTTATGCGAATGACCTAAAATTACTAGACGACTATAACCACTAACAGTTGGATGCAAACGGCCTAAATAAACGTCCTGTCATTTATGTTTGATAAGCAAATCAGAAATTCGGAGACCTAATTTATGAGAGAATTCCACAGCTAATCCCAAAAGATATAGATTGCCTGATCGGGCTCGAAATGCACAATCGTGCCGTATACGCCCACTTCGAATTTATGGATCTAGCCCATCCAGCGAATACGGCTTTCAAAACTATGTTCGGTATTCTGATAATTTACGGTTGCCCAAGGATTTCAGAAAATCATTCCTTGATTTGCTTAATACCATTCTTCTATTATGATAAAACTTTGGACGATCGGACATCATTGAGTAAATCAATTATACATGAAGCGATCTGAAGATAAATCATATTAGGGAGTGGTCTAATATTTTAGATTAGACCACTCCCTAAAATTCAGTATTACATTAATTATATTCTCCAATAAAGTCAAACACCAGTTTACCTTCTATCCATGCCGCACCCACTTTATTGGGCTGCCCTTCCGGTCCATGATTAGACCCTGGATCAAGTTTCGTTCCGATAGCGCTTATACCGTTCAAGAAAGAAATATTACCCTTCGGAAACGGAGGGTTATTGAAATCATTACGTGCACCTTTGGGTTTTTCCGGAGTATATAATCTAAGGAAAACATTATTTTTTGCGCTAAATATAGCAAAGGGTTTAACTTTATTCTCGATAACTACCCAAGTAAAATCGCGATAATACCCCTTAAACTCCGGATAATCCCACGATTCACCGGTAACCGTATTATTATATTTTTTATCCCAAACGCCATAGCTATTTCCTGTCATTCTGTTTTTCCAAACCCTGTAAGGACCCCTTCCCATATATTTCACACCGGTTACAAGTTCTTCTGGGAAATCGAAATTTATTCCCAAATAATCGAAGGCATTGTTGGGATCTCCGGTGTAATGGTAATACGCATAGTCCAAGGTTAGCAAACCGGTAGGCGCTAGGGTATATTTCACACGTTTCAAAGGCCCTTTATAACGCATTTCTACCATTACACTATCTCCTTTCTTTTGGTAATCCATGGAAATAAAATCGGCATTATCTACCGCCAACTTTGGTCCGTTGGAAAATGGAATTTGCTTATCTCCGCTTTTTATCCCTCCCATAAGCCCAGTGTTTTTATCAAAATTTATAGCCAAACTGCCCGTTTTCAAAATCAATGTGGTAGCCGTTTCTGCCACCTCTACTTTTCCGTACAACTTTTGTTCCGCTAACCATCTATTATTTATGTCCGTCACGTTCTTTAACGGCCAGGTCCAGGTATATAATTCCCTTCCATACCCGTCTGTTGCCTTTAAAGTTAATACATCTGCCTTTTCTTTTTTGTGCGGATCGAAAGGGATTTTAATAGTCCCCCTTTGTTTGGGTAGCAGATCGGGACCTGATAAGGTTCCTTCCTCTAAAACCTGGCCTATCGTGTCCTGCTCGTAGGGCGAGGGCAAAGTAGTGAGCTTCCAATTGAATTGGACGGTATTTAAATTGGTAAAAAGATAACGATTTTCCAATTCCAAAATACCGTCAAAACTATGCTGTAATCTCTCTCGGCCAATATAAACAGGCGACCAGATTTCTTTAATGGTATAAAAACTAGCCTCCTTTTGGCGGTAAGGCCCCAAAATTCCGTCGGGCGCGGCATTACCTTTTACGTCTATACGTCCATTCTGATCCAAGCGAACTACACCCTCATCGGCAAATACCCATAGGAAACAACCTGCTGAAAGAGGGTTAGACATCATCCGGTTCCAGTGATCGTTTAATCCGGCACCGTGACCGCCATCATACAACCCATGCAGGAATTCTGTTGGAAAAAACACTTCCTCTCCGTTATAGAGTGATCCGGCGCAGCAATCGTAGCCTTTATAATGTTGTGTATCTGTTCCTTCAAAAATATTCCACGGATGGATAACCGTCCGGTTCTGTGGATCGTATTTGGCATAGTCTGCTATCAGTTCATGATTATTCCCACCCTCATTTCCATTGGCCCAGATAACGATAGAGGGATGGTTTACATCCTTCATCATCATTTCTTTCAATAATTTTCGTCCCACCGGTGTATCATATTTCTTTTGCCAACCCGTTAGTTCATCGATAACGAAAAGCCCAAGTGAATCGCATGCCTCCAAGAAATGGCTATCAGGGGGGTAATGGGACATCCTCACGGCGTTCATGTTCATATCTTTCATCAGGTTTACATCCAATAAACTGATCTCCTTGCTCATCGTTCGGCCAGATGTTGGCCAGGCGCTATGTCTATCAACCCCCTTGAACATTACTTTTGTACCGTTTACAAAAAAACCAATCCCTCTTTTTAACGCTGCGGTTCTAAAGCCGAATTTTTCGGTCTTAGTATGAAGAACGTGTTGTTTAGCATCGAGCAGTTCTACTTGCACCTGATATCTATTGGGGAACTCAGGCGACCACAATGCTGGTGATTGCACCTGCGTACGAAGTGTTGTTTTCTCTTCGACTTTTTTAAGTGGCATACTAAATGGCGCCCCTATCTCCTTTCCATCCATGGTTTTAATTTGTGCCCTCACTGCCAGGTTCTTTTGATATCCCTCTGTGTATACATTCATCAGGAAGCTACCATCAGCTTTGGCATCAATGGCCGTCCATTCGATATGGTTCTCGGGAACGACTTCGAGGTACACAGGTCTGAAAATTCCTCCAAAAACCCAAAAGTCTGTCATTCGCTCAGCTCGGTTTACGGATGTATCCGATGAAATTTTTCGAACGGTAACTTCTAACAAGTTTTCTCCGGACGGCTTCAATAGTTTAGTGATATCGTACTTAAACCGATAGAAAGAGCCCTGGTGAACGGAGCCCGCAAGCTGCCCGTTGATTTTCACCTCCGTATCCGTCATAGAACCTTCAAAAACAAGCTTCACTGTTTTATTTTTCCAATCCGGATCGGACGGGAATCTATGCTTATAATAGCCGATTTCATTTTTTGTAAAATCTTCTTCCCATCCGTAGTGGTACGTACCAAAACCTTTCGTTTCCCAATTGGAGGGTACGGGTATTTTGCTCCAGACTCCACTATTTGCGCCACTGCTCACCATAAAATCCCAATCCACGGTATGGTCTTTATCGGTCCCCGAAAGGTATTTTATTGCTGTTTTTTGAGCTAAAGCCGATGTAAACATGATGCAATGCAGCATAATAATCAGCATCGTTCTTCTTGTAATTTCTATTCTTTTTATCACCATCATTTACCTAAATTAGTTCCATGCAGGGTTTTGTTGAATATTTGGATTCGTATTTATTTCATTCTGGGGTATTGGAAAGTACTGATGAATAGCATTGTTATAAAACTCCCTTCCTTCTTTATCACTATTTTTTATTTCCTGGTTTAAAAGGCTCCAGCGTCTCAGATCGTAGAAACGTTGCCCCTCTCTGAAAAATTCGACCATCCGTTGATGTCTTATTTCCTCCATCATGGATGTCTGAGAATAGCCGGTCGGCAGCAAAGCCAGGCTCGCTCTAGCGCGGATGCGGTTTATTAAAGGGTAGGCTTCATTCACTCTATTCAACATGGTAAGTGTCTCCCCATAAAGCAGCAGAATATCAGCGAAACGTAGCACCTTTTCATTGATTTCGGATACTTTTTCGCCTTCATTATCATCTCGCCAGTTCTGATATTTGCGTATGCGGGAGTTTTTATCAAAAACACGCGTAAAACTCGAGTAGGGTTTATTATAATACGTGGCTCCGGGATAGTCCCAAACGATAGAGGCATACATCCGTGGATCGAAATCACCATCAATCGTCTTTTCCTTTTGAAAAGCATTAAACATTTTATTCGTAGGATAAGCTTGGAACCATCCCGCTACTTCCGTCGGCGCAAAAGCCTGTGCTGTTGTTGAACCCTGGGTTTCCTGTGCCGTTTCAGTGCCCGATAAATCAAGCCCGCCAACATTCTGATTTTGAATTTCGAACAGCGATTCTATGTTATTGTCATACTCCTTCATAAAATTATGCTCATAATTATCGAGCAGATTGTATTGATATGGGCTTTGAGGCTGCCCGTTACTTTGAACGAGTAAGCTAAATTCCTGCTCGGCCTCGGCCCACTTCTGCTGGTAGACATAAGCCTTCGCTAAAAAACCTATAGCGGCTCCTTTAGTGGCCCGACCGACGTAATTTGAAGGGTAACTTACTGGTAACTTTTCTTTCGCCTCTATCCAATCACTTTCAATGGCAGCCCAAATGGCTTCTTCCGGAGCGGCAGGCATCGAGTAATCATCGCTACTTTGCGGCAACCTTGTAATCAATGGTACCGATTGAAAGTTAATGACGAGGATAAAATAATTTAAGGCTCGGATAAATTTGGCTTCAGCAATCAACTGAGCTTTACGTTCTTCATCCATCTCTACGAGTGGTGTTTTTTCAATAACCTGGTTTGCGCGGAATATACCGATATAACATCCTGTATAAAGTTCCGAGGGTGTGCTCGTTGTTGCGTTATTTGTGAAGGTGCTTAGCTGGTATACGTTTCGATCATCGTTCCGCATAAAAAAATCATCGCCTCGCCCACTAAAAAGCTGCACCTGCTTATATCCCCAATACCCCCTAAATGGTGAACGAAAAATCTTGTAGGTGGCCGCCAAACCACCTAAAACATCGGCCTCTGTTTTCCAATATTCAACCTCTGTAACGTTGTTCGGATCTAACTGGTTGAGTTCTTTTTTGCAAGAACCTAGTAAGAAAAAGCCTGCTATATATATAATGATTAATTTTTTCATTCGAATAAATTTGTTTTTT
>DATMSZ010000146.1:0-21600 GCA_035565175.1 Pseudosphingobacterium sp. | reverse complement strand
TTTTGTAGCCGTAAATATTTTAGCCTTAGGAGCTTGTTCGGACGATGATGATCCGCAGCCTCAATTTGAAGACACAAAAAATGCCAAGTATACTATTACGGTGGAAGGTGTGGGTGAAGATGAAACGGCAACTTTTAACTTCATTGGGGTTACAGTATCCCAGGAAAAAAATCTTTGGAAAGTAAATGGTCAACTTCGTCCAAACGAAACGACTATTAGTTTAACGGCTGATGATTTCCCCAGCAAAAAGACCTATGTTGTAGAATCGAATGTACCTCACTATACCACAGGTGTTGTCATCTCATGTCAAAACTTCGATGGAACGCCTATTAAGTTCACTTACAAAGCAGAAATCAACGGTAAAGTACTGAAAGACGACACACAGACCGTAGCCGGCAATGGCACACAATATCATATTGATTATCAATACTAGAATTAGGTATGCCCAGTTTTTTCAACTGAAAAAGCTGGGCTATCTCTAAACATGTCTTATCAAATTTAGCCAATTAAAAAGGTTATCCCTATTCCATTTTTTATTGCTTCTAAAATTAAGTTTACTGTTTTTCACTTTATATTGAATAGAAAAGGCCAAACACACTAAGTTTGGCCTTTCTTATAATCAGAACACAACGCTTAATCATCTTCTTCTGTATCAAGTAAGGTCATCGTAATATAAAATTATCAGCAGACCTCCCCTCTCCCTCCCATTCGTTCAAAAATTCATTATCTTCATCTCTTAACACGGCGTGTAATTTTCCAATTAAGATAATATGCAAAAGAATCCAAAAATCGAAGAGATCGAAACCGAAAGATTGAACTTAGCTGAGGTAGATTTTACCCATACCTCTTTTATTTTTGAACTATTGAATACACCCGGTTGGCTTGCATTTATCGGGGATAGAAATATCAAATCATGGGAAGATGCAAGTAATTATATTCAAAAAATTCAAGACAGCGCGGTTATTAACTATTGGGTCGCCAGCTTAAAGGAAACAGGCACCCCTGTAGGTATTGTAACCTATGTAAAGAGAGATTATTTGGAACATTGGGATATAGGTTTTGCCTTTTTACCACAGTATGCAAAGCAAGGATACGCCTATGAAGCGGCAAAAAGAATATTAAAGGAAGTTTTAAAAAATCCTTTCTCCAACCGTATTGTAGCTACTGTTTTGAAAGAAAATATCCATTCTATTAAGCTATTAGAAAAGCTAGGCTTAACTTTTCAAGAAGAGATTCACGTAGATGAAAAAGCGCTGCTGCTTTATGGTGAAAGCATTGATGAATTAATGTAAGCTAATCATCGTTCATTTTCTAGTATGTATCCATTGGTCAGGCACGGAATAGCTAGCGATTACGCACTGATCACGCACTCATTATATAGGCCAATAAAGGTACGTTATACCTACGTGAACCCTACGTGAAACGTACATAATAGGTGCTTTACTAACATGTTTGGACAGTGCTAAAATTATCCGTACCTTTGTAATATTAACCAATGTGGTTATAAACCATGGCAATTCAAAAAGGCCCTATCAAATTAGAAGGAAAGGTCGGGGACGTGACCTTCTACAAGCAAAACAATCTTTATCAGGTAAAACAGCATACGGGACATAGCGCCATACGTATGGCCAAAGATCCAAAATTCGAGCGATCACGTGAAAACTCAAAAGAATTTGGCCATGCTAGCCACATGGCTAAAGGTATACGCACTGCTCTACGAATGGCATTGCAAGAGCTGCATGATTTATTTCACGACCCAACTTTGGTAAACCGACTTACAAAACGAGTAAACGGAATTGTAAAGGCTGATACACAAAATCAAAGGGGTGCTCGTTGCACGCAGCCAGAAAACCTTCCCTTACTGACGGGCTTTAGCTTAAATGATCAAGCTGCATTGAAAGATGTTTTTTTCATCCCGCTTGAGCCCAAGTATGATAGATTGGACGGCACTCTCTCTATAAGCATCGCTGATTTCAATCCTAAAACAGCGATGGATTTACCTACCGAAACGAACTTTGCACAATTTCATGCCCTGGCAATGATACTAGATACTGAAACAGAGGATATCAGTACCGAAATCACAAATTCCGTTATGTTGCCTTCACATGAACGTATTGAAGGACTGTCTTTGTCTCTGCAATTACCGCTACAAGAACTACCTATACTATTATTTTTTGGTGTTTCTTTTTATGGTAAATTGGCTGGATATCCTGTTCCGCTAGTTCAACCGCTGCGAAATGCAATGGACGTGATAAAAGTGTATCATAATCTTACCGGATAAATACGAACAGGAAAAGAAGATACTATTTTTTTATAGTAACCATTTTCAAGCATACCGGCATCGCTACCTTGATTTCTTGTCCCGTTGGTGTAAGCGCTCCTGTTACAAGGTTACGTTTGAACAATACAATATTGTCTGTATCTTGGTTAGCTGCTAGTAAGAAATTACCAGAGGGATCAATCATAAAATTACGGGGCGTTTTGCCACCTGTTGATTGTTGTCCTTTATATTGAAGTCTTCCGCTCCTATCAATGGCATAATAAACGAGGTTGTTTAGGTCTCCTCGGTTAGAAGCATAGAGAAATTTGCCGTCTGGTGATACATGGATATCAGCGCCAGATATCGTTCCGTTAAATGCTTCTGGTAGTGTAGAGATAGTTTGCTGCTCGATAAGCTTCCCCTGCTCATAATGGTAAACGCTTACTTTTCCATCCAATTCGTGTATGAGATAGGCCCATTTACCGTTGGGATGAAACGTGATATGCCTTGGCCCTGAACCGGGGGGCAGTGCTACATGAGATGGCGTGGATTCTTTTAGCGGCAAGGCCGCATCACTATCGTAATGATAAACCTTAACTTGGTCAATACCCAAATCGGGTACGTATAAATATTGATAGTCGGGCGAGAATTCCACGCAATGTACATGCGGTTTATCCTGACGGCTGCTGTCTATACTAGCACCTTTATGCTGTATCGTCTGTATAGAAGCACCCACTTTCCCATCTGCCTGTATCTGTAAAACAGACAAATTCCCACTGGCGTAATTGCCAACGAGTACATGACGGCCTTTGTTATCCGTATTAATATAGCAAGGACCATTACCTTCTATCGCCTCGGTATTGAGAAATTGTAACTGACCTGTAGCATGATCTAGCTCAAATGCGCTTACGGTACCTGTTCTTTCTAAACCCTTTTCGCCCACAGCATATACATGTTTTTTATCCGGTGCAATTGACAAATAAGATGGATTGTTCTTGCTTTTGGCAGTACTTACATATTTTACAGCGCCGCTTTGTGGATCGAATGTGTATACATAGATGCCTTCGCTTTTTGTTTTGGTGTAGGTCCCGATCAATAAATATTGTTGCGCTTCAGGCTTCACAGCATCTTGGGCATATCCAACCCATGGTAATAGCAAAAGGATAGCAAGGAGAAAGAATAGTTTACGCATCGGTCGTTGTGTTTCTTTGATAAAAATAGAAAAAATAGATGAGAAACATAATCATGTTACCATGGGTGATTTATCCAGTAGTCATTTATCTAAAAAAACTTATCTTTGTGTATGTCATTAACAAGCTTGCAAGCAGAAAATACAGATACTATTGTTGCCTTGGCAACGCCAACTGGAAGTGGTGCTATAGCGGTTATTCGCTTATCTGGTCCAGAAGCGCTAAACATCGTAAATAAGGTTTTCAAAGGAAAGGATCTGACTCAACAAGCAAGTCATACTATTCATTTTGGAACTATTAGAGATGAAGAAGATAGAATTATTGACGAAGTGCTGGTATCTTTATTTATAGCACCTCATTCTTATACTAAGGAACATGTAGTGGAAGTATCCACGCATGGCTCTAAATATATTATTGAAAGCATCATAAGGCTATTCATCCGGATAGGCGCTCGCGCTGCCAAACCGGGAGAATTCACCTTACGCGCATTTTTAAATGGAGGTATGGATCTTTCTCAGGCAGAAGCTGTGGCCGACTTAATTGCTTCCAATTCCGCCGCTTCTCACCAAGTAGCCATGCAGCAAATGCGTGGTGGCTTTTCCAACGAGCTAAAACAATTAAGAGAACAATTAATTCATTTTGCCTCCATGATCGAATTGGAACTTGATTTTTCGGAGGAAGATGTTGAATTCGCCAACAGAGAACAATTACGAGATCTTGTTTTACAGATAAACAAGGTGCTGCATCGATTAATCGTTTCTTTCGAGCAAGGAAATGTACTAAAAAATGGTGTTCCGGTAGTCATCGCAGGCAAACCAAATGTGGGTAAGTCAACCCTCTTAAATGCCCTGCTAAATGAAGAAAGAGCCATTGTGTCCGAAATTGCCGGCACAACCCGAGACACCATTGAAGATGAAATCAATATACAGGGAGTAGCTTTTCGGTTCATCGATACAGCAGGTATTCGAGACACCATCGATATCATAGAAGCACAAGGAGTTGAACGCACACGGCAGAAAATGTTAAAAGCGAGATTAATTATTTATATGATTGATCCTGTTCAAGATGCGTTTGATGAAGTGGCAATACAAGTTGCTGATATTATTACGCTTCAAATTCCCTTCGTTCTGCTAATCAACAAGAAAGATTTATTATCTGCCGAGCAATTAGAACAATATCAACCATTTAATCCCGTATTTATATCGGCTAAGAATGGAGAGGGCGTAGAGGAGCTAAAAAACGAGCTGCTCAATCAGGTAAGTTTAAAGGATATTAGTGTGGATGACGTAATGGTTACCAATATACGCCACGTAGAAGCGCTGCAAAACACACAAGCATCCTTAGATAGAGTCTTGGATGGAATTGACAATCCTATCACGTCCGATTTCTTAGCAATGGATATACGACAGGCTCTTCATCATTTGGGCGAGATTACCGGGCAAGTGAGTACAGATGATTTACTCGACAATATTTTCAGTAAATTCTGCATTGGCAAGTAGATCCCAAAAACACCTCTTAGCAACCCAAGCAGTTTCTACATAAACCGCCTTTTCTAGGCTTCCGGACCAGAAATACCTGTTCCAGTACAACGTTGATAGGTGCTTATCCTTCCGTGTAAAAAACTCCGATAATGAGGTACTAATCAGTCCCGCAGGCTAGACCTAAGGGAGAAAAAAATGCAGGCACTAAACTTATACTTCTTTTGTTAAAACAATATCATTCTCAGTACCGAACAAAACATTTATCCTATATTTGTATAGGTTGACTGCCCTACCAATTATGAAATATCTACTATCAATCCTATTATTTGCCTATTGCAATTTTAGCCAGGCACAACAGAAGAACGAGTTAATGACCGACAGTACCTTAGCTATTCCTCAACTGCAATTTGATACCAACGGAGAGCTGAAAATTGTTGCATCGGCCACTTCCTCACCGAGCGATTTTGATTTTTTAGTGGGAAAATGGAAAATGTATAACCGCAGGCTGAATAAGCGACTGGAAAATTGCAAGGACTGGACAGAGTTCATCTCTTTTGATGAAAATCAGAAAATACTAAGCGGTACCGCCGATATGGACACCTATTCTACTACCGAGATGCCCGGACTAGAAGGTAAACATTTTGAAGGACTCACACTCCGGCTTTTCAATCCACAAACGAAATTATGGAGCTTATACTGGGTAGCTAGCAATGTGGGCGCACTGGACCCACCTGTGGTAGGTTCATTTGAAAACAATGTTGGTCATTTTTTCACCAAGGATATCATTAATGGAAAAAAAGTGATCGTGATGTTCCGGTGGGATGCACGTAATAAAGAGCGTCCTATTTGGAGTCAGGCATTTTCTCTCGACAAGGGCAAAACCTGGGAATGGAACTGGTATAATGTTTCAGAGCGGATTAAATAACCAACAGCCACTGCCATCCTTGCAAATCGCCTATTGTTTAGACTCCTCGCCTTGCTTTATCCATTCGGATCATGGCACCAAAATCCAACTGTTTTTCCATCGCTTCTAAAGTGAGTGCGATCCTTTTAGCCCTTGTATCTTCTGCCTTTGCTTGGTTTATCCAATTAATAAAATAATGTTGGTGTGATTTAGCCAAGGCCAAAAAGCGCTCTAGCCATATAGCTTCTTCAGCTAAACAGATTTCAAGATCTTCGGGCATTTCGATCTTAAAGTCTTTATCCTCTTCTAAGGTTAGCTGTACATGGGCACCTTCTTCTTTTTTTATTTTCTTTCGTAATGGAGCCTTTAAGGCCAAAATAAAATTGCCCTCACCCATCGGGGTAAGGGCTAATCCGTTCACTGCCTCTTGATCTATCGTGCCTTTTACGCGAAAGCTCTTTCGATAATCAGGTTTAATTTTCTCTGCCAGCTCTTTTGGGATTTCTATGTAAGACCAGCCAGATTTTTCTCCTTTACTACCAAACTTAAGTATCTCTGCATTAAATGTGACCATGGCTTATCGCAATAATTTCAAATTCCCGTTTCATTCTACAGTAGATGATTAAACAATTTAATTCACTTTCTCTTTCGCCACCTTCTCTACTATATCACCGTCCTTTAATGTTTTACTGATCGCATTAAATGGTCTGGTTACCACTTCTTGACCTTCCTTCAATCCGGTCAATATTCTAATATAAGTATCATCCTGAATACCAGTAGTAACTTCCACTTGTTTCACTTTACTTGTTTTTGCATCGAATACAAACACATATTCTTTGACATTGGCTTTAAAGCCATCTTCTTTCTTCGCATCGTTTGCCGTACTATCTTTCTTCGCGGTAGCGTCTTCCCTGGTGGTAACCGCTTGGATTGGAACAGATAAACCAGTGTCCTTTTCTGTATGGATATCTACCGTAGCCGATAAACCAGGTTTAAACGGTGATGGATTTGGTCTATCCGGTTTCAATAGATCTTCATAAGAACTTGGTAAAATACGCACTTTAACGGTAAAGTTTGTTACCTGATCGGTTGAAGTCGTAGTAGTTGAAGAAGAGGACGCTAATGCATTGGCCGAAGAAGAACTGGCAATTTCAGTCACCTGCCCTTTAAACTTTCTTCCGCGAAAAGCATCGATTTCTATCTCTGCTGTATTATTTAGTGAAACACGGGTAATATCGCTTTCATTTACGTCAACGTTAACTTCCATCGAAGATAAATTAGCAATCCGCATAATTTCGGTACCTGCCATTTGTGCGGTACCTACTACCCGTTCACCTTGTTCCACACTCAACACCGACACTACCCCATCTACTGGTGCATAAATAGTAGTTCTGGCAAGATTATCGCCGGCTTCCTTCACTGCCGCTTGCGACTGATCGATCCCGTAGCGGGAGCCAATTACATTCTGACGTTGTGCTTCCACACTTGCTTTTGCCCCTTCATAATCTGTTCTCGCTTTATCGTATTCCGCAGCCGAAATGACCTTCTTATTAAACAGCTGCTCACTTCTCTTGAAGGTCGCTTCCATAATCGCTAAAGTAGCTTCGGATTGCTTCAACTGTTGTTGCGAAGAACCAAGGGCGGCACGTTGACTGTTTAAAGAAGCTACGGCTTTGTCATAACCAGATTGTAAGATATCTGGTTTTATTCTACAAAGTATCTGTCCTTTTTTAACGACTTCCCCTTCCCGCACATTCAGCTCTACCAGTTCACCGGAAACTTCCGAACTTAATTTCACCTCTCTTTCAGGCTGCACCTTCCCACTGGCGGATACGGTTTCCTGTACCGTTCTCTTTTCTGCCTTCTCGGTGGCTATCTGTTCAACCTTGGGGCCCCCAATCCAACCAAGTTTGCTGGCCACCACCACCAAAACCAGTATGACAACGGCTCCAATGATTATATATTTTAACGTACCTTTTTTCTTCTTAGCCATGGTTAATGTATAATGTATTTGTTATTTTTAGTTAAAGGTGATAGGCTTACCTAAATAAAAGTCAATAACCTTACTTTTGAAAATAAGATCATATCGGGCCTGTATGTAGTCAAACTGGGCCTTATTCATAGCCGTTTGCTGTGTAGATAATTCCACCGCATTGGCAAGCCCCACGTCGTAACGCTGCTTCAATACCTCAAAAGCATCGGTGGCTGATTTGAAATTCTCCTCTGTTGAATAATATTTCTTCTCTGCTGTGCGTAAATCCAAAACCGCTTGATTTACTACCTTGTTTAGGTTGTTCTTGGCTAAAAGCTCATCATTTAAAGCACTTTCATAGGATATTTTTGCTTTCCGAACTGCAATATTCCTACGATAATTATCAAAAATCGGTATGCTCAACTGTGCAAAAATATTTCTACTTCGGTTTTGGTCTAATTGTCTGCCAAATGGTATATCCTCAGCAATGTAAGGGTCTAAAGAAATCGTTCTTTTAGCCTGAGAAGAATAGCTTGTATTATACCCTGCTCCTATTGACAATTGAGGATAAAAACCACCTTTGCTTATATCAATATTTTTCTTAGCCACCATTGTGTTAAGTTGAGCCACCTTTATATCCGGATATTTCTGTACCGCACTTTGGTAAACCTCTTCTGCCACATACGTAGAAACTAATTTCTCTACATCTGGTAAGGGTGGTTTTTCCAAAACAATATCCGTTACCGGATTCATTTCCATCAGCTGTTTTAAATCTAAAATAGAGAGGTCATAAGAATTTTGCGCCGTAGTTAAACTCAGTTCATCAGTCGCCAACTGACTTTTTGCCTGTGATAAATCAGCCAAAGTTTTATTTCCTACTTCATAATTGGCACGCTGTGCTTCTAACTGCGTTTTTGACAGTGCCACTTGTTGTTGTGCCGCAGTAGTCAAATCCTTATTCGTAATGGCTTCTAAATATTTGGTTACTACCGATAGAACCAAATCATTTTTTACCTTTTCTACATTGCTTTCATTTGATAATAATTGATACTTGTTGGCTGAAATCTGATTAATTTTCTGAAAACCTCCAAATAATACCACATCTGTACTTAATCCCGCTCCCGCAGAAGTAACGGAAGTATTAATTAATGAACCAGCCGTCTGGTCAAAACTCAAACCCCAATTCTTAGAGCCCTGAATCTGTCCGCTTAAGGAAGGAAAAAGTGCCATCTTCGCTTGCAGCACGTCTTCCGCACTTAGCGAACTTTGATACATTGCTTGTTTCACTTGTAAATTGTTTCTTAAAGCCTGATCAAGCGCTTCACGGATGGTAATGGTTTTCTGTGCATTTGCTACAAAGGAAGAGAACGTTATGCAGGATAATAAACCGAGGCATTTTAAAAACTTCATGTGGGGTTTATGTTGTATCATCTAGTAAATATTATATCAATTGCTTTTTTTTCTTTTTTAAGTTTACCTTCGTTTCATCAAAGGCTCTGCTGAACATGAACATAGTAAAATCTCCTGTATGGTTACGTTGGCTTCTCCCTCATCTCACTTGGCACCACAGTCGCCACGAAAAGATCATTTATTTAACCTTTGACGACGGACCTATACCCGATGTTACACCGCAAGTATTAAATATCTTAAAAAAATACAACATTCAGGCAAGCTTTTTTTGCGTTGGCGAAAACATTGTTAAACATCCCGAAATTTTTGAACAATTAAAAACTGAAGGCCATCGGATAGGAAACCATACTTTTAACCATCTTAAAGGTTGGGACACCTCATTAAAAGAATATTTGGAAAATGTAGAGAAGTGCCATCAGTACACACAATCTACCCTATTTAGACCACCTTACGGTAAGTGCACTCCTTCACAGTTTAAACAGTTAAGAAAGCAGTACAACATTATCATGTGGGATATCATTACGTACGACTTTGACACACAACTTTCACCTGAAGATTGCTACCATAATGCCGTACAGTACACCACAAACGGCTCTATTGTTGTTTTTCACGATAACGTGAAAGCACTCCCCCGTTTATTGTATGCTTTACCAAAAGCCATTGAATATTGGCTGGCAGCGGGTTATGCGTTTAGAACGCTTTAGGAATTATTCGTTAATGGTTATTCGTTGCTCACGCTAATAACTAATAACGAGTAACCATTAACTATTCGATAGTTGTTCCGGCCCTTGTGACACCATATGCACTAAAGTATCCTAAAGCGCCATTGCTAAAGTTTGATATCGGATTAGCAGGGGCAGCCGAACCAGGGTTGTTTGATTGAATACCATTAAAATAATTATATACTGCCTCATCAACGCATTGTTGCTCCACCCAAACGGAATCATCTCTGAAAAGATCAAGATCCTCGTTATATAGATTTCGTTGAACGGTCTTACCGTCATTGAATTTATCATTATAGGCAAAGACATCGGTAATCAGTTTACCATTTACCGTTAACAAATACCTGTAATAATTCTTTTCATTGGGAGGATCCTGAAACACCACACTTACTGTCTTCTGGTCTTCGCCAAAAAAACTATCGGTTACCGTCCCGATTGAATCAATAGAGATAGGTGCTGGCATAATGGAACTGGCCTGATAGCTTTTATTCTCTAGCTCTACTGTTAAAATATATTTTCTTCCAGGGCTAGCACGATAATTATTTATTTGATATAATCCCGGACTGATCTCGGTAAACGAGCGTTCTGCTTTTGCTGTCACTCCTGAATTATTTGAACCTGAAACGATCTCTTCCAGAATTTTCACGATGGCGCCCGATTGCGGATTGTCTGTGCTATTAGCTGAAAAGGGTACTGTTTTCGAGATACTAACGAAATGAGTGGTTTCTGTATTCGACACGTTGCCTTCAATAACCAACACTTGATCGGCGTCTTTTAATTCGATATCAATTACCTCCTCACAACTACTAAACACTAACAGAAAGAGGCTTAAGACAAATAAAAGTGCTCTAGTTTTCATCATGTATTTTAAAATTTAAAGTTCCAGGTTACAGATGGGATAATTCCGAAAAGTGCCACCTTGTATGCTTCTGTCACATTTGGATTGTTTTCGTTTTCTCTAAAATCTATAATGTAGGCATTCTTTCTATTATAGGCATTATAGATACCAAAAGTCCAACTTGATTTAAATCGACTGTCGGGTTTAGACTCTAATGTAGCACCTAAATCTAGGCGGTGATAATCGGGCATTCTGTAACCATTTCTTTCTGTATAGTACCAGGTTGACTTCCCGCCTATGCTATATTTACCACTTGGAAAAGTCACCGCATTTCCTGTATTGTAAATAAAAGTACCTGAAATACTCCATCTTTTTGAAAGCTGATACATTCCTACAATAGCTACATCATGAATACGATCTTGTCGGGCAGCGAACCACTGACCATTATTTATTTCATCAAATTTCCGCTTACTACGGGAAAGTGTATAACTGATCCAGCCGTTCAATCTTCCAACACGCTTTTTCAAATAAAGCTCCAGTCCATAAGCTTTCCCTTTGCCATATACCAACTCCGCTTCCACGTTTTCATTTGCTTGTAAATCGGCTGTGTTTTTATAATCGATCTGATTCTGCATATCTTTATAATAGACCTCTACAGAAAACTCATATTTATCGTCGTTGAAATTGCGGTAATAACCGATAGCTCCCTGATCCGCAATCTGCGGTTGTATATTGTTACTACTTAATACCCAAGCATCTGTAGGCAAGGTAGAGGTGGTATTCGTTAGCTGATGTAAATTCTGTGTATTTCGATTATAAGAGGCCTTTACGCTACTTTGTTCACTTAAACGATAATTCGCGGAAAAGCGAGGCTCAAGGTTGAAATAGCTGGTTACAATTTTTCCTTTACCATAGGTAGTTGATTCAGCAATATCTCCGTCGGCATCATAAGTTCTAAATTCTCCTGGTCCTAATAATAAATAAGAATTAAATCGCAGCCCGTACAAAAAGCTCCACTTACTCGCAGGCTTCCATTCATGTGAAATATAAGCAGCCAACTCCGCCCCTTGTCGATTTTCGATTTTCAAAGAGTTGATATCCGAATTTTCAGAAGCGTCGATACCTGCCGGGGAAATTTCTTGCCGTGATAAATTTAATCCGAACCGGACATTGCTTTTATTACTGGCAAAATAATGAAAATCTTGTTTCAAGTTGACATTTTGAATCCGTGAGGCAATTTGAAAATCATTGTCCTCATCCGAAATATCTACATTATATTTAAAATCGCTATAAATTAAGGAAGTATTTGAGAACAGCTTGCTGCTGAAAACATGATTCCAACGTAAGGTACCCGTCACATTTCCCCAATCAAAACCAAATTCATTTGAATAACCCAACACATCTTTTCCAAAATAGCCGGATAAATAAACAGTGTTATTCTGATTAAGCTGATAATTAGCCTTTAAGTTCAAGTCGTAAAAATATAACACACTACTGTTCACAGAGCTGTCTGAAGAAAGCTTCAAAAACATATCGGCATAGGTACGTCTGCCGCTTAACATAAAGGATCCTTTATTTTTTGTGATCGGCCCTTCTACCTTTAATCGAGAGGCTATAAGTCCGATCCCGCCATCCATTCCAAACTGCTGATTGTTGCCATCTAACATATTTACATCTAACACAGATGCTAACCTACCACCATACTGGGCCGGCATTCCTCCTTTATAAAGGTTAACATCCTTTATGGCATCCGAATTAAATGTCGAGAAAAAGCCAAGCAAATGAGATGCATTGTAAACCATTGCTTCATCTAGCAACACAAGATTCTGATCAACTGTTCCACCCCTCACAAAAAAACCACTGTTTCCCTCCCCTGCCGCCAGAACGCCAGGAAGTAATTGGATGGTTTTCAACACATCTCGTTCCCCAAATAAAACCGGAACATTGCTGATTTCCTTCATACTGATTTTATTGACTCCCATTTGCGGACTTTCAATTTGCTCTCTAGAGGAGATTGCATTTATTTCTACCTCATCTAATTGGTTGTTGGGCTCCAATGAAACATCCAACCGCATATCCTTACTTAAATCAACTTTCTGTTCATGTGTACTATAACCAATAGAAGAAATCCGAATAGTGTAGCTTCCCTTCGGTGCTGAAATGGAGTAAAACCCATAATTGTTGGCGCTAACACCAGATGTTGGCGACTCTAATACCTTTACACTCGCGCCAATGAGCGTTTCCCCATTAGAAGCATCGCGTACGGTACCACTTATAGTGACTTGTTGAGCAAAAGAAAATTCAAATAGAAAGAGGCTTAATAAGATAGGTAATAAAAAAAGTTTCAAAATGGTAGCTATTTAAATATCAAGGTTATACTTTTAGAATATATCAATTTAGTCTTTCATAAACGTACCCAAGCATACAGCAAATATGCTTATAAGTTTAATAAATAGACCTAAAAAACGGCGAAAAGTTACAAGAGTTGAAATAAATTTTATCAGCTACAGCATATAGCCAATCGTGACAGAGCCATATTGATGTGCGGTAGCACTGCTTTTCACTTCCTTTGTATTAAACTGAAGATGGGCATCAATTGTAATACGGCTTTTGGCATAAGTGAATCCAACTTGCTGGCTGAACACCCATGGTTGTATATCGAAAACTATTGGCCCCTTATCGTGAAGCAACATTCCGCCTTGTATACTTGCGTCATATAATCTGTAAAACAGCATAGGTTTATAGTAAAAATAACGTTCTTCATTCACTTTTCCAGTACCGGCATTTAGTCTACTTTGATGATATGCTGAACTATATAGCGCATTGATTTTACCAATCCGCATAACTGGCCCAACACCTAAATAATTTTGGTTTAGTCCGGCAGATATCTTCGTGTTGATTTGTAGATCGATCTTCTGCTGTCTATTTCTCCAAAACAAACGATGATAATCAATTTGGGCATCTACCACAAAATTGTTGTTAAGTTGGTAATCCCATCCACTAATATGATAAAAGCCAAAAAGATCATGAATCCCTTTTTGCAGCGGTTCTCCAAAAGCTCCTTTACCATAAAGCCCCGCTTCCATAGCCAGTTCTAATACCGATTCATCCTTATAAAACTTTGTCTGTCCGCCCCTCAGAAAGAGATAAGCAGTAAATGGACGATCCATTAATTCCACCTCACTAAAACCACTATAGGCGTTGTAGAGCTTATGGCCCAATGATAGACTCCAGATCTGCTTCACCTGATTCACTTTCAACTTAAGGTCGTTTCGTAGATGACGGTAATTAAAAGAGATGCCATTTGTATAATATTGATCTTGACCTATAAACAAATAGGCATCGTTATCGCTATTGATAGCAAATTCGCTTACTTGAGCCATACCTTTCAAGGATGGAAAGAAACAAAAAAAAACACTCAAGCTTATTAATAGCTTAAGCATTTGGTTGACTGCAAAAAATCTCATGACCCCAGCTCCAAACATATATATTTTAAATGCTTTTTGATTCCATAAAAATTTTATGCCCAGAATTTTTACATCAAAATGACTACTTTCTTGTTTCGGATAACCGCGCCAAATATCTCAAAGCTTTTACATAAATCTTTCCGGAAAGGATCATGATTTACATGATAAATTTCTATATTGCAGCACTAACATTATATATCACCGCTATTGCGGTATTAGCTAAAACAACATCAAATACTAACAAAACAAATGAAAACTATTTCACTAAGCATCTGCGCCTGTTTCCTATTGGTGGGTGTAACATTCGCACAAAAACCAAACACCTTAAGCAATAAAGAAAAGAAAGATGGCTGGGTACTACTTTTTGACGGAAAAAGCACGAAAGGATGGCACACTTTCCAAAAAGACAAAGCTGCCGCAGCTTGGGCCGTGCAAGATGGTGCGCTCGTATTTAATCCAGCGGCTGATAAAACCGAAAGAGGAGATTTAGTAACCGATCAGGAATATGAAAATTACGATTTAACAATCGAATGGAAAATAAGTGATGGTGGAAACAGTGGTGTAATTTTCGGCATCAATGAAGATCCAAAGTATCACGCTACTTATGAAACCGGTATCGAAATGCAAGTATTGGACAATATTAATGCCGGAGATAGATTCATACCCGACCACCTTGCAGGGTCATTATATGATTTGATCGGCGGGCCGGAAGTATCTAAACCGAAAGCTGTTGGCGAATGGAATGAAGCACGCATTTTAAATAAAGATGGTCAGATTACTCTTTGGCTAAACGGTGTTCAGACCGCTACTGTTGCCAAAGGCAGTGAAGAATGGAAAAAGCTCATTGCTGAAAGCAAATTCAATGGTTGGGAAGGTTTTGCGAAATATTCAAAAGGTAAAATTGCATTACAAGATCATGGCAATATAGTATCTTATAGGAATATAAAAATTAAACAACTTTAATAAGAGCGTCTAAAAAGTCTGTTGCCATCATATCGAGTACAGTAAACGAATCGAGGTATAACGACTTTTAGACATCCTCTATGTCAAGCTATTTTATTGCAAAGCCACAACACCTAAAATAGGTCTTGTGGCTTTCATTTTTAGAGCTTATGTTTTAAACTTATAATAAATAGGATCGTTCATTTCTATACAGAAAATATATGTTAAATAAGCACTTATCCGCCGGAGCTCGCTTTAAGGAGACCATGCAAGCAAGTAAACCCTTACAAATAGCTGGAGCTATCAATGCCAACCATGCGTTACTGGCAACACAAGCTGGCTTTCAGGCTATTTATTTGTCGGGCGGTGGTGTGGCTGCAGGTTCACTGGGAGTTCCCGATTTAGGCATCACTACCTTAGACGATGTGTTAATAGATGTTAGCCGTATTACCAATATTACGGAAACCCCGCTTCTAGTAGATGTAGATACCGGCTTTGGCCCCTCGGCTTTTAACGTAGCCAGGACAGTGAAGTCGCTCATAAAAGCCGGAGCAGCTGCATTACACATAGAAGATCAAACTGGAGCAAAAAGGTGTGGCCATCGACCAGGGAAGGAAGTAGTACCTTTAGAGGAAATGGTAGATCGTATAAAAGCAGCGGTAGATGCACGAACAGATGATCATTTTGTAATTGGTGCGCGAACCGACGCTTTAGCGACAGAAGGTTTAGAAAGAACACTCCAACGCGCAATCGCATATAAAGAAGCAGGTGCCGATTTTATATTTGCCGAGGCAGTAAGAGAATTATCTATATATAAAGAGTTTGCGAGAGCCACCGATCTCCCCATTCTTGCTAACATAACAGAATTCGGCATGACACCTTTATGGACCGTTGATGAGTTGGCGAGTGTAGATGTCAGTCTAATTTTATATCCTTTATCGGCTTTTCGGGCTGCTAACAAAGCTGCTCTTCAAGTATACCAACATCTGTTAACAGATGGTACGCAAAAAGCAGTAATAGAAAGCATGCAAACGAGGCAGGAACTTTATGAGAGCATAAATTATTATGCATATGAAGAGAAGCTCGACGCTTTATATGCTAAAAAGAACCAATAAATGATAAACATGGAAAACCAACATTTTAAACCAAAAAAATCAGTTGCCTTATCAGGTGTCTTAGCCGGAAATACTGCACTCTGCACAGTAGGTAAAAGCGGAAATGATCTGCATTACCGAGGTTATGATATTTTAGATCTGGCGGCAGGAGCTACTTTTGAGGAGGTGGCCCATTTGCTTATCCACGAGAAGCTACCCAACAAAGCAGAGTTAAACATTTACAAAAGCAAACTTAAAACGCTTAGAGGTCTACCCATCATCGCAAAAACGGTACTTGAGCAGATTCCTGCAGCTGCCCACCCTATGGATGTTCTAAGAACATACACTTCACTTTTAGGCACTATATCCCCTGAAAAAGAAGATCATAACTTATCTGGAGCACGGGAAATTGCCGATAAATTGATGGCTTCTTACCCTTCCGCATTACTCTATTGGTATCATTATGCACACAATAGCAAACGGATTGAAGTGGAGACAGACGATGATAGCATTGGAGCCCATTTCTTACATTTACTTCATGATAAAAAGCCTTCTGAGTCATGGACACGCGCCATGCAGATTTCATTAAATCTCTACGCGGAGCATGAGTTTAATGCTTCTACTTTTGCTGCAAGAGTAATTACGGGCACCGGTTCAGACATCTATTCTGCTATCACGGGCAGCATTGGCGCATTGCGCGGTCAGAAACATGGAGGAGCGAATGAGGTTGCTTACGACATTCAAAGCCGGTATGCAGATCCTCTGGAAGCGGAAAAAGATATCTTGGAGCGATTGGAGAAAAAAGAAGTAATCATTGGTTTCGGTCATCCAGTTTACACCATTTCAGATCCTAGAAATATTGTTATTAAAAAGGTAGCGAAAGAACTTTCTGAGGAAGTTGGCGACATAAAGCTCTATCATATTGCGGAACAAATTGAAACACTTATGTGGAATCAGAAAAAAATGTTTCCTAATCTTGACTGGTTTTCTGCAGTATCTTACCATATCATGCAAATACCCACCTTATTTTTCACTCCTTTGTTTGTTATTTCCAGAGTAAGTGGATGGAGCGCACATATTATCGAACAACGACAAGACGGAAAAATAATCCGCCCGAGCGCAAATTACATCGGACCAGATAATCGACCTTTTGTGCCGCTAGACAAGAGATAAAAAAACAAGAAAACTATATATAGATTTAAAAATTTAATTTATGTCATCTCATTATTCGAACGAACGTTCATCGGTAGACCAAGTTATTGTGGATATTGTTGACTACGTTTACGATTATACCATTACCAGTGAACTAGCCTTAAAAACTGCTCATTACTGTTTTCTTGACACACTCGGTTGTGGCTTCGAAGCGCTCACCTACCCTGCTTGTACAAAACTTTTGGGGCCTATCGTACCCGGCACAATTGTGCCCAACGGAGCCAAAGTTCCGGGAACGAGCCATCAATTAGACCCTATCCAAGCGGCATTTAATATAGGTAGTATTATTCGGTGGCTCGACTTTAACGACACTTGGCTGGCCGCCGAATGGGGACATCCATCGGATAATCTTGGAGGTATACTAGCAGTGGCCGATTGGATCAGTAGAGAAGCCGTTAGCAAGGGCAAACCACCTCTTGTTATAAAGGACGTCTTATTGGCGATGATCAAGGCACATGAAATACAAGGCATAATAGCCTTGGAAAATTCATTTAACAAGGTGGGGCTCGACCACGTAATATTGGTTAAAATCGCCTCCACTGCCGTTGTAGGGCACCTATTAGGCTTAACACGCGATGAACTCGCAAATGCTGTTTCACTGGCCTTCGTAGACGGGCAGGCATTGCGCACTTATCGACATAGCCCTAACACCGGTAGCAGAAAATCATGGGCAGCAGGTGATGCCACTGCTAGAGCTGTACGCCTAGCACTTATCGCTAAAACAGGCGAAATGGGCTACCCCTCCGTATTAACGGCAAAAACATGGGGCTTCTACGACGTATTATTTAAAGGGAATAGTTTTCAGTTCCAACGCCCCTATGGCACTTATGTGATGGAAAATGTATTGTTTAAAATTTCGTTCCCTGCTGAATTCCACTCGCAAACTGCGGTAGAAGCTGCAATGTCCATACACCACGAATTAAAAAGAATTGGTAAGGGGGTAGACGATATACAGCATATACAAATCCGGACACATGAGGCTGCCATTCGGATCATAGATAAAAAAGGGCCATTGCATAATCCTGCAGATCGAGATCATTGCATTCAATATATGATTGCCGTGCCGATTCTTTTCGGGCGATTAACCGCAGCAGACTATGAAGATAAAATAGCTTCAGATATACGTATCGACCAGCTTAGAGACAAAATGAGCACTGTGGAAGATACGCAATTCACTAAAGATTACCATGATCCTAATAAGCGATCTATAGCAAATGCTCTAATGGTAACATTCAATGATGGCACAAAATTGGATGAAATAATTGTAGAATATCCTATCGGTCACAAACGAAGACGAGAAGATGGCATCCCCTTATTAATTGAAAAATATAAAATTAATTTAGCCAGGATCTTTTCTGAAAAAAGCCAGCAAAAAATACTCACCACTTCTTTAGACTTCCAGCAGTTAATAGAAAAACCCGTTCATGAGTTTGTAGATCTTATTTCTTTCTAAACCAGTATTGTAATTTATAATAAAATTTAGCCCATGCTACCTTGGTAAAAACCAAGGTAATGCATAGGGAAACAAAACATCCCAACAATACACACCCCACTCTTTCGAGTGCCACAACCCAGTCTTTATGCTGGTTTTCCTGTACTAACACAATAATTACAGCGGCCAAGGCTGGTCTTATTGTGTTTTCCAATTTAAATATAAGTCCGAGAATAATGGTAAATACGACTCCAAAACAGAATAATACTGCGCCTTGAATAGGCATAAAGTAGACAAACATACCAACACTAGAACCTAAGAAGTTAGCTTTTATTCTATCAAAAGCCAATGTTTGGTCATTATCCGGTGTAAACACCAAAACAGCCGAGATAATGCTCCAGTAGAAGGGATATTCAGGAAAAGTGGCATAGAAGCCGTAACACACCAAAACGCCAATTACACATTTAATTATATATAGTATTTCCTGAGAAGAAATAGAAAGACGCAAATACCGCATTTTGCAAAGATCGTAGATATTATTCAATTCCACGTACACGAAGCATAATCAAGCTGGTATGTGGAATTCCCAGGGTTGTACCTGGCTTGATGGTCAATAAGTTTTTCAAATAGACATCAATTATACCCGTTAAAACACGCTTTCTTGACTCAACAAATTCTTCACTTGTAACAAACTTTCCTAAATGAACATTACCACTTCCGTCAACTAATACCGAAAAGGGAAAATAAAAATCTTTATATGCTTTATGAATCGTAATATCGTATTCTGGATAGAGGTATTCATAAGCGGCACTTTGACTTAATCGTTCTGATTCAGAGAAAATCCTTTTTTTTACTTTAATATTTGGATTGTTTGGTATTAGCTGCACGGGATTTCTCGCTGCAAAAGCACTATCAATTACTGTTGGATGATTGTTCGCAATAGCAGCCCGCCAACGAATGAAAGCCGTATCGTTCGACCGCGGTTTTCTAAGTTCTTCAATAGTCGTTTTAAGGCTATCCTTTATAAAACGCTCCGAGTACAACTTCATATATACATTTGATCTTGCCTCCTTTACATGTTTATTTACCACTGTTAAACGCTGCAATAGTAAACTGTCTTTTGCCAAACTCTTCACCCGAAACCATTCCCTACCGAAATGAAAGATCGAATCCCGGTCGAAATAGATGGAATAATGAAGCATAGCATTACTGTCTGGACTGAAAATTTTCACGGAATCATTGCTAATAAAATTGACGTGCCAGATTGGCTCCTGTTCGAATCCCAACGTATCAAAAGCTAAACCATTATCGAAAGATCTTCTAGCCTCAAAGAAGTTGATGCCTACAATTGGGCTAAAAGAAGGGCGGTTTGCTTCTAATTCTTCTTCTTCGTCGATTTGAGATTTGCCGGCAGAAGAACATGCTGTAAACCCAAAGAAACCTGCTAATAATAAAAAGATAAAACTTCTTAATTCTTTTATCAAATGTAACCGCATAGGCGCACAAGATACATATTTTTAAAAAAAATGCACAAACAAAAACATAATTGTGCTGTTAAGTTATTACGATAATCTATATAAAATGCATAGAAAACTACTACTCCCTTTATTTGTATTCTTCAGTACCATTGCTGCTGCGCAACAAGTATATATTGTTCCTCAAGTTGGTCTTAATGTTAATACCTATAATTTCGACGAAACTTCATCTAATATTAGTGATCAACGATTTTCACCCGGGGTTTCGGCTGGTGTGGGATTTAACATTGCATTAAATGAAATGCGGACTTTTATTATACAACCAGAAATTAATTATAGTTTACGAAATAACCGAACTGACAATATTATAGCCTCGGCAGGCCAGCAAAATCCAGAAACTATCACCCTAAATCAGCGAAATACGATGCATTATATAGAAATCCCATTACTTGCACGTTTAGATTTCGGCATAGATACGCGCTATTACATTAATATCGGCCCTTCGTTCTCCTACGCACTAAGTGGAAAGGAGAAATTAGAGAGCAATGTACCGGCAATAGAAAGTTATAATCGCAAAGCCGATTTTGATAACCGCTTTAATCGCACCGATTGGAGTGCGGTTATTGGTGGTGGGATAGAATTCCCATTCAATGACGGCTTTTTAGTGGTGGATGCAAGATTTGCTTGGGGTTTCAAAACACTTTATAAAAGCAGGGAAGTACAGGGCATTTCGGGAGAGGGCAATCCAACCACGCTAACCGTCGCCCCGGAAGGAAAGAACAGAATATTTACCTTATCTCTTGGATATGGCCTGCCATTGAACTAACAACATTTTTTATTTGGTGTAAGAAATCGGCTCATTCGTCAAGGCTATAAGGCTATATGTGTAATATTCTTCGTGGTGATAAATTCTTTACCTATACTTGAGTATGTAAATTTTATGCCACAAAAACAACACAATCTTACTCATATGCCTAACACTAAAAACCACCCCGATTTAGAATTCCTAATGAAGAGAAGAGACAATATTAAACATGAAATTCAACTCCTTGAAATGGCCATTATGTCGATGGAATTTAAAGGCGTAGCGCCGCCACCAGACCACATTTCACATGTAAAACGAGATTCTTTCTTTAATTAAAGACCTATTTGTAGATATCAAAATTGGTTAATCTGCTCTGCCGATTTTTATAATTTTTTC
>DATMSZ010000145.1:0-3337 GCA_035565175.1 Pseudosphingobacterium sp. | reverse complement strand
GTTGCTTTAAAATAATTGATTTATGTTTTTTTAAGTAACAAGGTTGATGTATAATTTTCAGATAAGGCAGGGGTAAGAGCCGTACATCAGGGTACAAACAAGACTTCCAACAATAAATATTACCTAAATAGCAACAAAATGAAAAAAACAATTTTTAGCCGGAATGGACTGAAAAGAACAGTCTTGGCCTTTACTGCTGCATTATGTTTTGCGGGATGCAAAGAGGCAGAAATGAATGCTCCTAATAACAAAGCATCCTCCTTACATGCGGCATCTAATGTAGCCTTGCTCGCTAGCGGAAACCCTTTTAAAGTCTTATCTTTTAATGTCAGGCATCATGATGACAGCGATCCGCAAAGCATCGATCAACGCAAAGGAAATATTCGCCAAATCATTGTAGATAATGCTCCAGATGTGTTTGGCGTACAGGAATTCTCTGACGACTCATTTGAAACCTGGTTTAGGGAACAGATGGCCGCGCTGGGCTACGGCGAGTATTATGATACGGGCATTACCGGCACGCCTAAAGCCATTTTCTACAAAAGCACGCGCTTTACTCTTCAGAGAAGCGGTACAACAAGGTTAGGGGCTCCTCCTATTATCAACACCGCCACTTGGGTAGTATTACAAGATAAAATCACCTCCAATCGATATTTTATCAGTAACAGTCATTGGCAATTTGATTCGCAAGCTACTAGGATTGCGAACGCAGATGCATTGGCTGAGATGGTAAAGCAGCAAAATACTGACAAGTTACCTGTAATTGTATTCGGCGACTTTAATGCAAGACCCGGAACAACTGAGATTTTAAATCTCAAAAGCCAACTGGATGTAGTAGACGCCCTTGGGGATAGTTCGGGCGATTATACCTTTCACGGTTGGGACGCTACCGGAAGTTCTAAACTGGACTGGATTATGAGCGACAGAAGCATGGCTTTTACGTCTTCCCGTGTTATTACCACCAGTTATAATGGCTACTGGCCTTCAGACCATTGGCCAATTATAGCGACTTACATCCCGGCTATATTTGGTGGTCCGCATAACGATGCCAATGGTAAAAGTGCCAACGCCAATACCAACTTTTATTTCGCCGATATAGACGGAGATGGGAAACAAGATAAAATATACTGGAACCCTACTTATGATAGTGGCAGGCCACAAGTATTCCTGTCTAATGGCAACGGCACGTTTGCCTCTCCCGCTATTGTACATGCTGCAGGCGCCTCCACGCTAAGCACCACCCGTTACCATTATGCTGATGTGAACGGCGATGGTAAAGCCGATCAGATTTTATGGAACCCAACGTTAAACGCCGGTCATACCCGTGTATACCTAGCTACTACAGGAGGTAATTTCAGTTCAACCGTAATAGACAATCCGGAAGGCACCAGTGCAGGCACAACCACGGTGTATCATTTCGCGGATGTGAACGGTGATGGCAAGGCAGACAAAATTTATTGGAACTCGACCTTCGATTCCGGCAAGACAAGAGTATATCTAGCCACTTCAGGTGGTAACTTCAGTGGCACAGTGGTCAACGGCACGGAGGGAGCCAGTACCACAGCCGGCACTACCTTCTATTATGCTGACGTAAATGGTGACGGAAAACAAGATAAAATATTATGGCATCCAACCTTAAACTCCGGCAAAACAATGGTTTATCTCTCCGACGGCGACGGCAGTTTTACGGCATCATCGGCATTCAG
This sequence comes from Pseudosphingobacterium sp., assembly GCA_035565175.1. Taxonomy (GTDB): domain Bacteria; phylum Bacteroidota; class Bacteroidia; order Sphingobacteriales; family Sphingobacteriaceae; genus Olivibacter. The sequence goes on along the minus strand of DATMSZ010000145.1, from coordinate 1,631 downwards.
TGACTCGGGTGCGACAAGCGTTTCGGCATCAACGGCCTTTTACTTTACTGATATTAATGGTGACGGCAGGGCCGATAAGATCTATTGGCGACCAGATCTTTATCTGGGCAAAATAAAGGCCTATTATTCGACCACTAGCAATACCTTTGATGGCCCCATCTATTCGCTACGGGGCACATCACAAAGCGCCAACACTAATTTTTATTATGCAGACATCACCGGAGACGGTAAAGCAGACCAAATCCGCTGGAATTACGCCGAAAACGATGGAGAGCTGAGAAATTACTTTGCCAACTAACACTAAACATTTTAAAAAATCTCCCTCATTCCCTTAGAGCTGAGGGAGATTTTCATCAATCAACCCATCTGTTTATCCTGGTTGAAAACCGAGGATAGCATACAAAGAAATATTCTCCATTCAGCTTTCTTAACGATAAGTACTCATAGAACTCCTAATAGCCTTTTACAAAAAAACGTACGACTTTTTGTTTATCAGCTTTTTGTTTATCAGCACATTTTTATGTAGGAGTTTCATTGTTAAAAAAGTCGCAATCTACCTCGCAATTTGACGTTTAAACACTGACATCCTCTTATATTTTTCCATAATTTTGTTTCATCTGCTATTTATTTTTTAATGGCCAGATAGAGCTTACCGTGAAATAATCATGGACGGTTCATAACGAAAACCAATAATAAAAACAGGATATATGAAAACATTACAGTTCACAAAAGAAATCAAAGCGTCGGCCCAAAAAGTTTGGGATGTGCTTTGGAACCAAAATACTTATCCAAAATGGACAAGTGCTTTTAATCCGGAAGGCGGTTCTGCTATGCAAAGCGATTGGCAGGTGGGTGGAAAAACACTCTTTCTAGACAACCAAGGCAATGGCATGGTAAGTACCATAAAAACTAAAAACGAACCCTATGAAATCGTATTCGAACACCTGGGAGAGGTAATGGATGGTAAAGAAGATACAACAAGCGAAAAAGTAAAAAGCTGGGCCGGTTCATTAGAAGAATACCATCTTTCGGAAAATAACGGCATTACAACACTCAAGGCTTCTGTACAAGTAGACGAAGAATGGACGGATATGATGAACAAGGGTTTTACTGAAGGTTTGGAAACAGTTAGAAAGCTTTCGGAACAATAAATTTCCGCCCGCTCTTTCCGATGATGAGGTTTGGTTTGAATAAAAAGAATGCTCAACTACAGATGTTGAGCATTTTCGATTTATAAATAGCTTCTTTGCTACCGTTGATACAATCCAACTTAACCAATATGGGCTATCATTTATTAACGATATTACGTATATTTGAGATTATGAACACACTTCAAGTTGATATACTAAATCCAAAAGCGGGAAAATTACTCAAGGACTTAGCTTCTTTGGGATTAATAGAAATAAGACCGTTAGGTGATGATGGCTTTCTAAAAGCTGTTGAGAGCATTCGAAGCAAGGCCAAACAAGACAGTCCCAGTTTAGAAGAAATTACTGCAGAGGTCGAATTGGTACGAACGAAACGTTATGGCAAGAAAAAAAGATAGAGTTATAATAGACACAAACCTATGGATCAGCTATCTACTATCACCGACATTTAAAAAGTTAGATCCGATTCTTTCTCACAAAGAA